>JBHLPG010000030.1:0-23651 GCA_048939725.1 Promethearchaeota archaeon
AAATCCTGCTTCTCTGGCTCGTGCAATCCCCAGTATTCCGTTTGCATTAGCTTGATCATAACCACAAATTCCTCCCACTTCGTGGATTGTTTTTGTAAATTCCACAATTTCTGGATTAAAAATACCCGTATCTTCAGGATTTGTGATCAAGAGGCCCGCAGTACGTTTGGATACCGCTATTTTTAGAGCTTCAAGATCTGGTAATCCATCCTCGTTTGGATAGATAGTAATGATCTTATACCCTTTTACAGCTGCGGCAGCTGCATCAGAAGGGTGCGAAAATATTGTTGTGATCATTTCATCACGATTTTTAGATTCTCCATTTGATTCATGGTATGCTTGTATTATTGAAGCCATTGCAAGAATAGCTTGACTGCCTCCACCAGGTTGGAAGGAGAACTTGTCCAATCCTGAAATTTCTCGTAGAAAAACATCTGAATTGTAAATTATTTCTAGAATACCTTGAACTGTGCTTTCCTCTTGGTTTGGATGGAGTTCTGTGAACTTTGGAGACGTGACAAATTGTTCATTAATCTTAGGGCTATACTTCATGGTACAGGTTCCTTGACCAATGTCAATATTCAAATCTGCACCTAGATTTTCCTGTGATAAACGTAAGTAATGCTTTAAAACACGCATTTGAGACAGTTCTGGGAGTTTAGGGTGATTTTTTCGCATCATGTTTTTTGGAAGAGAGGAAATACCATCTCCTACAATATCTTGTATTTCTTTCTCAATTTCAGGGACAAGAATTCCACGTTCTCCTTTGGTGCTTAATTGGAAAATGACAGGCTCATCCCATTTAGCTTGATGAAATTTCATTCTGGGCTTCACATCAATCCCTCCTCTACCTTTAGATAATCAGATAAAGCTTGAACTAACTGATCAATATCTTCTTTTGTATGAACCTCTGTGACACAATAGAGGGCACTCTGGTCGAGTTCAGGAAATTCTTTGGATAGATTAATCCCTCCAAAAATTCCCTTCTCAAGGAGATATTGATTAACTTCTTTAACGGTCTTTCCACTTGCGTTGAAATTCACAACAAATTCTTTAAAGTGTGGAGAATGTAATGACAGAACCTTTATTCCTTGAATTTCAGAAATTTGCCTCATAGCATATTGAGTTTTTTGCAGAATTAATTTCCCAAGATCATACATTCCGTAAGGCCCCATCAGAGCGAGAAAAACTCCCGCAGTAATGCCCCACAAAGCAGCCATTGTACCAACGAATTCTTTTCCCTGTTCTCTTTTATCAAAAGATGTCCGCTCATAGGTAACATCACCAAATCCCCATTCCCCTTCAACAATTGTATGAGTAATACCAAAAAGACGGGAAGGAAATTCCATTACGAATTTCTCTTCATCTCGAGTAGCTATGAATCCAGCAAGTCCCCCTCCATACTGCATATGTACCCCTAAGGATTGAATTTCCCCACATACAATATCTGCTCCATAATGACTTGGTGGATTTAACACACCTAAGGAAATTGGATCAACTCCAACAAGGCTTAAAGCTCCATGATCATGTATAATAGAAGAAATTTTGTCTCCTTGGGATTCGATAGTGCCAAAATAAGAGGGATTTTCAAAATAATAACCAATGCTTTTAGAGGAGATTTTTGCTTCTAAATCGTCAAGATCAACCAAGCCTGTTTTTGGATTGAAGTCTATGAGTTTTATTTTAATCATAGGTTGACAATAATTTCGAATAATTGCCAGTCTATCAGGAGCAATCATTTTGGAAATTAATATTTCAGAACGATTTGTAATCCTTTCAGCCATTCTGATTGATGTACTCGCAGCTTGCCCCCAATCGTACGTTGGAACGTTGACCACATCCATATCAAGTAATTCCCCCATCATACTTTCATATTCAAATAGAGCATGAAATCTACCATGATCCTCGTACGGTTCTCCCGCATATGCAGTTAAAAACTCTGATCGATGATTTATTTCATCACATATCGCAGGAACATGATGTTGCCAACAACCTCCGCCAAGAAAACTAATATTTTCTTGACAAGTTCGATTTCTTGAAAGAATTCTTTCTATATGTCGTTTCAATGCATATTCAGAAAGTAAAGGTTTTGGGAGGTTCAGTTCCCTTTTGAATCGTAAATGTTCAGGAATATCCTCATATAAGGTTTCGATGTCATTTATACCGATTTCTTCAAGCATTTTCGCCTTAATTTTGGGTACTGAGTTTGGAATGTAAGGATAAACAGTCTTTTTTTCATTCATGTTAATTCGCCGTTCTTGGTAAAAAAAGCTTGATTAAGCAATTCCTCCGCCATCAACAACTAGGATAGAGCCAGTTACCCAGGTGGACATATCACTCGCAAGATAAAGAACTGCATAAGCTACATCTAAAGGTGTACCAACACGATTGATAGGTCTGTTGGCAGCTTCTTTCATGAATTCTTCTTCATCTACCCCCAATTGATGAGCTTCATCCCGTAGCATTGGAGTATCGATATCACCAGGACAAACACAATTAACGCGAATCCCATGCTTTCCTAGATCAATCGCCATTGCTCGGGTCATGTTTACTACTCCACCTTTTGAAGCACAGTAAGCTAAAGCATTGGGTCCCCCTTTTAATCCCCATCCTGATCCTGTATTAATTATACTTCCTCCTTTACCATTAATCATTATAGGAATTACATAACGAGTTAATAAGTAGACTCCTTTTAGATTAACCTCCAATACTTGATCCCAATCTTTTTCATCTAAATCTATGATGTTTTTTCGTTTAATGATTCCTGCATTATTGAATAGGATATCAATTCTACCAAATTCCTCATGGATAGTCTCAATGGTTATTTTGCACTCCTTATTTGAGGTAATATTACATGCAAAGTATTTTGCCATTCCTCCTCGTTTATTGATTTCCTTTGCAGCTTCATTCCCAGCTGATTCATTGGTATCTATTAGGGCGACTTTTGCTCCCATATTTGCAAGGAGAGAAGCTGTAGCTAGTCCAATACCTGATGCTGCTCCAGTAATTACTGCAGTTTTTCCATCTAATGAAAGAAGATCTTGTATATTTTCCATAAAATTTGCCTTCCAAAATCCATAGAGGTTTAGAAACATATTCGGGGATTAGATCCTTTTTTTGATAAATTATCCAGGCCTTTTATTCTTAATCGCAGGTTTTAAACCACCTGATTATCATCCTATATCTAAGCTTAAATATAATAGAATTAGGATTCCTGATATTATAAGCTTAATGATTGGATATTAGAGATTCTTGAATCGTCTGCTGTAATAAAAAGAGGCTTAAGGCATTCCTGGTATTTCTGGTATTGATGAAATCATATTAGAAACCATTATTAAGAAAATAATTATCATAATTGCAGCAACCACAATAAATATGATAAAAACAATGATTCCAAACCTTCTACTTTGTTTTTGAACAGTTTGATAACAGGGTGGACAGAAAGTGTAAACACTATCAGCTTCATCAACTCGCCTTACTCTACGAGTCATTTTACACTCTAAACAAATTAAATTGCCACATTTTTCACATTTTTCGACTGCAACACGATTAGGGTGATAAACACATCGGGCCTGTTGTGGTGTATGCATTTTAATCTCCTTAATTGACCAGAAAAAGATTGCGAAACTAACTCTATCGATGATTTATAAAACCTTGTTATGAAAGATTCATATTATTTATGAACTAGGTTTATTTATGATAAGAAAGCGGTGTTGGAATGGATTTTCCAAAAGAAAAGATCATTAGAATTAATTGGGATTTTCCAGGTGCTGTCACACAGACACTCACCCATAAATATCATTCCTACCCCGCACGCTTCATCCCGCAAATACCTCGTACGATCTATAATATTTTTCTCGGTTCTGGTGGATCTAGAATTTTTGACCCTTTTGTAGGATGCGGTACATCCCTAGTTGAAGGAGTACTATGCCAGCATCATTCAGGTGGGGTCGATCAAAATCCTCTAGCAATTTTATTGTCTCAGGTAAAAACTCAACCTCTAGAAATCAAAATATTATTAGATCATTGGACGAATCTTAAGTCTCATTTTACATCTTCTATCTTAAAGAAAGAACAGTATTCTCCGAGAAAATTCATCTTTCCAAAAAGAAATCTAACAAAGCGATTTACGAAAGAAAATATACAGGTTATTTCATTAATTCTTGATTATATTGAACAAAAAATAGAAAACAATAAACATCAGAGCTTTTTCAAGGTGGCACTTTCATCAGCGGTCTCCACCTTGACAGAATCAAAAAGTTGGAGGAACGTTAACATCTGGAAAAGTTTTTCTTCGAAAATCGGTGCGATGATAAAAATCATGAAAAAATTCAAATTTAAAATTACGGAATTTAATAATGGTATGCAAAATGACATTAAGGTAGGAGATGCAAGAAATTTATCTTTCATTCCCGAAGCTACAATTGATTGTATTGTTACATCCCCTCCCTACGTTAATGCGTTGGATTACAATCGAATTCATCAATATAATATGAGTGTCTTAGGTTTTGATTATCGAAGTTTTGCTAAAGTCGAAATAGGAGCTCATGGCCATCATATTAACAATAGATGGAGACTCTTGACTGAATACTTGTATGATATGTTTCAATCTATGTCTGAAATGGGAAGGATTACAAATGTCGGAGGCGTAATTTGTATCGTAATTGGTGATAGCTGTTTAGAATATGAGCGTATTAAATCTCATATTCACTTTAGAGAGCTTGGAGAACTCTTAGGATTAACCCATCAATTATCGCTTTCACGAAATATTGATGTAGCAAGTAAATCCACTAGCAGGGACATTGGAAATATTTTTCTTGAACATTTAATCTTTTTTACCAAGGATAAAGACTTTGAAAGTTATACAGACGCAATGATCTACGAATATATTGAACACACAATGTCATGCTATCTGAATCATGTAAAAAAGAGTGAGGGAACCTGTTTGAGAAATAAACCAGTATTATCACAAGAAAGACAAGAATTAGCTGTTAAAAGGGTCGAAGAAGCTATTTCAAGAATCAAGGAGGATTGTCGTTCCCTATAATCGTTTATTCCGCCCAAAATGTTATTAAGAATAAGCGGATATTGGAATCATTAATCCTCGTGTTCTCATTTGTCAACATAGCTTTACGATCTTGGGGATTTATGATAAAGATTAGAAATATATTCCAGAAAACTATTTTAGAGGAATTGATCAAGAGACATTCTCCTATACTCATCCTGAAGCCGCGTAATTCTTCTCCTCAAAGAGCTAACATATTTTGAGCTTTCAATCTGTTTCGTATAATCGATTGCTACTAAAAACCACCAAACATTCCATAAAGCACGATTTATCCACCCCTCGGTTCCTTTTCTATGTAGCATATCATAAGAGTCGATAAAGGGAGGTGCATAAAGATCAAATAGCTTGGGAGTAAATTGTTTTCCCTTTTTCAGCTTTTTTCGGGCTTCATGTATATAAATTGATCCTTCAGGGGTGTAACATGAACAAACTGCAGCATTTCTCCGCCAACCGATCCAATCTACCGAATAAAAAAAGTCTAGAAAAGCAATTTGATGAAACGGACTTCCAACACCAAATCCATGATACTTCCAATTTTTAGTTTGACAAAGTGAAACCAGCCAAGCAGCTACATTTTGTACACTCCCAGTTTGATTTATTTTGAATGCTGGCACCATTCCTCCCAATCCTATATACTCTTCAGAAAAATAAACACTTTCATCTTCAGGGAGATGAATAACTGGTAAAACAGTTTTACACAGGATATTTGTCAATTTCAACCAATTCTGATTCGACTTTCTTGTGTCACCAATTACATCGAGATTAACAATAGTATCACCTGCATTCAATTCAATTTCACGTAAAAATGACAAATAATCGTCAATTTGGATATCGAGGCCCGAATTGAAGGCACTATAAGCCCCAGAATCTACCATGATAGGCCCATCAAATGAAAAATAATCGTGCGGTCCTTTTGAGATAATTTCTGAGGTTTTCTTACGAAAAGACCAATAAGAAAAAAGTATTCCTACATCCTTTTGCATCATAGTCTTATGAATCTTATGTTCCTTCAACCATGGAAAAATTCCTGGTACAACTCCTAAATAGAGGCGCAAAGATAGTCCCCTGTTATATATAGCTCCTAAAATTCTTCATGTCTAATAACTTATTAATTTACGAAACTATGGATTCATAATAAATTTTACAGACCAGGTGGCCCTGAGATGACTGAAGTCTTCCTTGTTAAAACTAACGACAGAATCAAAGGTATTAAAACAATTTTTTCTCATTATAAATTACTTTTTGAGGGTTTAAAAGACAAAAGAGTAGCTATTAAGCCCAATTTTAACACTGCAGATCCTCCTCCTGCTTCAACAGATATCGAGATTATTCGTGAATTAATCACTCATCTTAAAACATGCGGAGCAAGGAAAATCACCATAGTAGAGCGTGCTGGCCCAGCAAATACACATGAAACTATGGAAGTTAAAGGCCTTTTTGCCCTACAGAACGAAATTGGGGGTTTTGATATTCTTGATTTATCTAGCCTGCCTCAATCCGAGTGGGTTCAATTTCAGCCAGCCCAACAAAGTGATTCAAATTGGAAGAATGGTTTTCTATATCCAAAATTTATTCAAAGTCTTGACGCAATAATTGCTTTACCGTGTCTTAAAACACATCAATTTGGAGGACATTTCACCTTCTCTTTAAAATTAGCGGTTGGTTTAGTCCCCCGCCAAGGTTATGAATTCATGCAAGAACTTCATTCCTCTCCCTATCAGCGAAAAATGATTGCAGAAATCAATCAAGTTTATACCCCAACGCTAGTGATTTTGGATGGAGTAGATGCTTTTGTTGAAGGAGGACCAGCAAGAGGAAAACTCGAACATCCCCATGTCATGTTAGCAAGTTCAGATCGAATAGCTATTGATGCTGTAGGTGTAACAATCCTTCGTGATCTAGGTACAACACCTGAAGTGGCTAACGGCCCTATCTTTGAGCAAGAACAAATAGCAAGAGCTGTAGAACTTAAATTAGGAGTACAAGCGCCATCGGAGATAGAAATTAGGGGTGCCGATGAAAAGAGTATTCATTATGCTGAAAGACTCCAAAAATTATTGCAATGACCTCCAAAGGGTATTCTGTTGAAGCAAACCAAAACCTTACTCATTATTTCATGTGGAAAGAAAAAGACCCGAGAATTACAAACACAAAAAGTACGTGCATCTGCAGCCTATATAGGACCAATGTTTCAAGTAATTCAAAAGGCAAAGCGGGAGGGGAGATGGAATCCTAATCTTTTTTTAGGGATTGTTTCTGCAAAATATGGCTTTCTTCGCAGTACTGACCTAATAGAAGATTATGATCTGAAAATGACGACAAAACTTGCTAAGAAGCTTAATCCACAAGTAATCCAAGAGATTACCAAATGGAATATGGAGGAGAAGTTTGACTTAATTTATGTTTTAATGGGAAAAACTTACTTAAAAGCTACTGAAGGTTTGGAAACTCAATTAGATGTAGAAGTTATTGTGGAAAATATGGGTGGGCTTGGGGTTGGACAACAAAAATTAGTACGGTTCTTGGAGAAGTTCTCAAAAATGAAAATTCTTGATAATTTCCTAACATGGGAGTAAAAATGATTTTCGCTATTGGTACTCCAATTAATGCGAGATTTCGACCTTGGACTTATGACTGGGCATTGAAACCAGACGCGCTTATGATATCAGCAATAGACTTCTTTAGTTCTCCTAGATTGTTTCAGAAAGTTATTAAAGAGGGAATTCATGATTATCTTGGGTGGGATGGTCAAATCATATGTGATTCTGGTGCTTTTTCAGCAATAAACAGAAAAGAGAAGATTAATTTAGATCTAGAAGAATTGAAGGAAATATACAGAGAGATAACTAAACAAGACTCTTCTATTCTGAAAATAACTTTAGATTTTCCTGATAATAAGATTTTAGAAAACTATCGTGAACTTCACCCGTTAGAAGTGCAACCTGTTATTCCTTACGACAGAATTGAAATTATGAATGAAATAATCCTAAAGGACGGATTACCTGAATGGTTTTTTATTGGCCGTCTTGTTCCATTAATGAGAAAGGGAGGAGGACATGCAGCCCGATTGTTTCCTGTACTTGATGAACTAAAAAGAAATCTCAAAAACCTTGAAGCCATTGAAAGAGTAAAGCTTTGGGCCTTAGGAGTAGGTGCACCTAGTCTTATCAATCGGCTTGCAGAGATCGTCGATGGGAGTGATTCTACTCGTTGGCGTATTACAGGGTCTAATATGGTACTTTTACCGAAAGGCGGTGAACGAGGGGTAGGTAATTTAACAAAATGGCGTGGAACTCATCATAGAATTAGTGAGGGGCTGGAAAAGGAAATTGTTACAAAGATCCTTCAAGAAATTGACAAGAAATCAGGAGGTTTGGAGAACCTTGATGATTCACTTTATCCTGATAAAATCCCAAAACAATTAAAATCTAAAACAGAGATAAATTTACCAAAAATCGGAGAAATACTAGATAAATTATGGGATAAAAATAAGGAATTATCCGTTTATGACCTAGAACTCCTATTACGCACCTCTGGGAATCTACGGTTAATCTTCAACTATTGGGCTGCGCTATCTTTCAAAACATCATTAAATGAAATCATAGAATCCAAGAAATCGGATCAATTGACTCTAGATACAATTTTCAGCAATAGGGAAAAAGAATTGAGATGATAATTAATCGAAATATAGTTCCAATAGGAATATTCCAATTCATTTCGTTCCTACGGCGAGCTATTTTTTATGCTTTCTTTTATCTCTATCTTAGGACTTTTCTAGGGCTACCAAACACTCTTTCTGCTTTATTAGGAACAGCTAATTTAATTGGATCAACATTTGGGCAACTTAAAATTTGGGGTCCTCGTCTTAACCATCATCCTTCTTTAGCAAGACCTTATGTTGTACGTGGAGAATTAGTTGCAGCATTTACCTATTTTGTAGCATTTGTAGGACACTATTTTTTCCTAGAATTGGGTTCCAAAATAGGAGCAGCATTTCTAATGATAATTCTGTTATCAATTCTGGAAGTCTTTTGGAGTATGAGCGATTTAGGGGTCAGATTTCTTGTCGCACAAGTCACTGAAGGAAACCAACGGGGACAATTAGTTGGTTTCATTGATGGATTCGGTTTGATTGGTCAGATAGCAGGTTTCTTAGTAAGTGGGCTTCTTTATCGTGACGGATTAGGCTTTAGGGAGGGTACGATATTTTATCTTGTTGTAATATTGATGATTTTATGTGCTGGTATCATTCAATTTTCAACTCAAGTTGAGAAATCCGACATTAATGGAGCCACCATAGTTCCTCAGGAAATACGTGAATTATTAAACAATAAACCATATTTAATATTCATTCTCTGTATAGGATTATTAGTAATTGGAATTTCTTCCAGTACTCAGATATTTATTTACTACTCTAACGATTCAACAGGACTTAATTTTAACGATCAAATCATAAGCTATCTATTGATCATTTTTTCTTTGGTTGGAGGACTCCTTGCCCCTATTGGCGGAAGAGCTTCTGACAAGATTGGAAGAATACCCATAGTAGTTCTTAGTGGTTTTGGGGCAGCTTTTAGTTATTTTTCGTTCTTTTTATTAGGGAATCAACCATTCATTGTTATCGCCATGATTTATGCTCTCTTAGGTGGATGTTCTTCTTTATTACAGAGTGTTTCTTTCGCTCATACTGCAGATTTTTTACCTGATGACTTGAGAGGTACAGGATTTGCGATATTTAATATTACATTAGCCACAGGCTGGGGATTGGCTGGATTTATTGTTGGTGGTCCAGTAGCAGATCTATTGATCATTCTAGGGCAACCAACGGTATTTGCCTATCGTGTTGCCTTCTTAGTATCCAGTCTAGTTATTATATCAGGAACATTAGCGTTAACAGTATATTTAAAATACACTAGAAGGGAACCACTCCTAATGCGTGTTGAAACAAGTTAATTTTTACTTTCTTTCAAGATTTGTAATGGGTTCCCTAATGATCCATCCTCTCCTAAATGAAATCAAGTGTTTAAGAAAGAATCCTCCTGAGATTACAAATAAAATCCTTCTTTTAGGATCAATAATTAATATTCTTGAGAATTTTAAATCGTTTTTCAAAAATTCTTATCCCCGCTTGATTTTTTTGGATCTTTCTATGCACTATCAGAGGTCCAAAATTGAGTTTAGGGAAGAAATTGAGGAAATCATAGTAGAAAAAGAAGAAGAACTCTCTAAATTAACAGAAATTAAGAAAATCAAAGATGAATTTTGGAAAAAAAGTGAAAACTTGATAAATATCTCTAGATTATTGTTAGGTGAGGAGGGTTTCATCGCAATTAAGGTGAATGGGACAATCAAGTCACCAATAAAAGTCAAGTTAGATAATATTCTTGGATCTGATCATTTTGTAAATGAAATTATCATTGATTCTCCTTACAAAGTTTGGTATGCTCCAAACTCTACAGTTTTTGAAAGAACTAATTTTGTTCTTCTTTATTCGAATAGTATCAATCCACGGATCAACCCTGTGTTAAATGAAAAAGAAAGCGGTGGATATTGGCATTCTTTTGTCTCTAAAGGACAGGGTGCCCCCAAGAAATTTATTTTTGAAGATGGTGAAAAGCTTCTCTTAACACCTCCTCCTGGAACTCACTGGAAGCTTAAACAAGAGACAATTCTGGATTTATGCTCAAAGGGTCAGATCCGATTGAATAGAAAGGGGAATCCTGAATATTGGGTACCTCGTAAAAAAGGACAGATTATTGACTCTAATTGGCTAGATATCAGAAGTTATCAATGGATATCCAATTATATAACGAATTCCTCCGCTTTTTTCGAAAGATTGATAAAATTGTGTTTAAAAGAACACGATCTCTTTTTAGATCTATCTGCCAATCTTGGAGTATCATTATTAGTTGCGGATCAAGTAAATGTAAAATGGATAGGATTAGAGGAAGATGAATACCTTTTTCAGCGTATGATGAAGTTTATGACAGATAAAGGGGTCTTCTTTTCCGCTTTTGATTGTAATTTTTTGCCTGATTTTCCAGTAATTCATTTTCCAGCAAATAATGACGAAAAAATCATTACTGACCTATCATCTGTAAATGACATATCTCTAAGATTAATTGAGAGTTATAAAAGTCAAAATCTGTGTATAAATGAAGAAAAAACTGACGAATGGACCAATATGTTGATTTTGGGGGATATAGGTGATATTCTACCATGTCTATCGAACAAGTTGATAAAAAAGATAAAATTGATTTATATTGATCCCCCTTTTTTCACGGGGACTGATGAAAAAATGGTAATTCCAATAGGTTCATCAGAAAAAACTGAATTTCTCTCAGAAGAAAATATAAACTATCCAATTGAAGACTTGGCTTATAAGAATATTCCTGAGATATCAAATCCAATTGATTTTTTTGTACAGTGGTTCAAGAAGCGTGTTTTTCCGATGAAACCTTTCCTTCGAGATGATGGTCATATATTTGTGCGTTTTGACTACCATTATGGACATTATGCAAGAAGGATTTTAGACGAGGTATTTGGGTATGAAAATTTTGTCAATGAGTTCTTAGTTCGAAGAATGAAGAAGAATTTGTCTTTAAAGCAAGCCCATAATCAAACGCATTTGATTGTTCATTCAGATTCACTTTTTGTATATCAAAGCGGTAAAAAAGCGAGATTAAATACAACATCTATAAAGAAAAAGAAGAGAAAGGGCCAGGATCTAGCAGAAAGGCAATATATCGACGATAACCTTTGGATTGACATTGCAGGTTATGAGAAACTGAAAAAAACTTTGTATCCAACTGAAAATTCAGAGGCGCTTTTATCACGAATTATTGAAATCTCCACGAAAGAGGGAGATTTAGTGGCTGATTTCTTTTGTGGATCAGGAACAACTCTTGCGGTTGCAGAAAAGTCAGCTAGATACTGGGTGGGGGTTGACATAGGACATTATTCCATTCACGAAGTAAAGAAGAGGCTTTTGAAGCTACCAAACAATAATCCATTTGAAATTTACAAGAGCTTTCCCACTCATCCATCTCTCCTCGGCGTAGATTGGCCTTCAGGAAGTGAATCATCAACACCAGTGGTTAAATTAGATGTAAAAATTGATGAGAATAAACTAAATGTGACTATTGTTGATTTTATACCAAGTAAACTTATAAATAGAGCTAGATCTTGTGATTTTATTCACTATCTCGATTATTGGGCAATAAGTTGGGATCATCGGGAAAATTTTGAACCCAGTTGGTATTCATGCCGTGAGATGAGAGGAAAAAAGGTTTTAAGTAATGTTCAAGCATCTGTAACACATGAGTATTTCAAACCTGGGAGATATGTTATTAGAGTCGTAGTTTATGATATTTTTGGGAGAAGTACTAGCAATATACTTTCTGTTGATATAGAATCAAGATAAAGATCGTGAAATTAATTTACTAAGATTAATTTAGACATTTGATAGACTATTGCCCTATAATTCTAAACTATGAGATCACCATGAAATGAAGTGAAATATATGACAGTTTTTCAATCCAATATATTATTAAAACAAACACATGAAACCGAAATTGTAGACATTACATCTGAGTTGGAACATCTTGTTCGCCAATCTGAAATTAAAAATGGTATAATAACCGTTTTTGTGGGGGGATCTACTGGAGCTATTATTACTCTTGAATTTGAACCAGGGCTTCTACGGGATATTCCAGAATTCTTAGAGCGCATAGCACCCAAATCTCTTAATTATTTTCATGAACAGACATGGCATGATGGAAATGGCCACTCACATGTTAGAGCCTCTTTATTAGGATCTTCGTTGTCGATTCCTATTAATAAAGGGCATATTATTCATGGTACTTGGCAACAGATTGCTTTCATAGAGTTGGATGTAAAACCACGAAAACGGCAATTATACATCACTATTATCGGTGAATAATAGCTGAAGTATATCTTCCGTCCTCTTTTGAACAGCCTTAAAAAATAAATAATGTTTCCATTATACTCGAAAAATATCGTTAAGATTAAACTTAAATGGTTATGAATTCCGTTAGTCTGTCCTCCTAGGAATTAGAAATAGAAAAAAGGTTTGGATTTATCCTTTGGTATCCGTTTTTGATGATTCATATACGTATCTGAACAGTTCTATCCGCACATATGTGAATGCTACCTCAACATTAGATAAGCTCTTCTCTGTAAAATTGATTGTCCTAAGTATGATTGTAGCAGCAGACATATTAATCGAAAAGCTGGGTAGAGTTAGTGATACACCTTTCCAGAGCTATTTGGAAGAATCTAGTCTTTTTCTCCCAATAGCAGCTTATGAGCAACGAATAACTGACCTCTCTTCACTTGAAGAGAAGGATCTAATTCCTCCAGTGTTTGAATTCTCCCGCCGTTTAAGAATAGCATTGGACACATTAAAGGTCATCCATGGTCAATATAGTTTACGTTCTCTTTTAGCAATAAATATTAAAGAATTCATTAATGATTCTCAATTTTTCATTCTTGATATCCAAACATTGGTAGAGAAGATGTAACCTCTACTAGCAATAAGTTATTGCTTAATAAGTTATTAATAACCCTGTCTCTTTTTCCGTACCCATCTTGTTGGATTTTGGATAATTACTGGTTTTGCGGCAGCTCCTCTCTTAACTTTGAACTCTTCCATACCTAATCCTCTCGCGAGCTCTTTAAAACGATTTCTAATCGTGACGGGAGTTGTTCGTGCAGGAGTAGCGATTTGTTGTTGAGTTCGGCGTTCCCCAGTTTGAATAGAAGCAATATAGATTGCTGCTGCAGCTAATGACATAGGTATTTTTCCCATTGTCAGACGTTTTTCTCTGGCTTCTGTGAGAATGTCAATAGCTACTTTACGAGTATACATTGTAAGCCCTAAGTTTTCACCTAGACGGTTGATAAGGGTTACTGGATCTGGAGATGCACTGTTGATGTTGATATTTTGGAGAAAAATGCGAATACAACGACCTAATTCCTTAGTAGAAATATTAGCAGTTTCAGCTGTATCTTTCAAAGTAATAGCAGCATCTTTCTTTCGACAGGCAAGGTAGATAGCAGCACTAATCATACCAATTACTGAACGCCCCTTAATTAAATCTTTTTCGAGAGCTAATTTATATAAAAGTACTGCAGACTCAGAAATATCATCTGAAATGTTTAGATGAGATTTTATTCGTTTTAATTCCATTAAAGCACTTTTAAGATTACGAGTGGTTTTATCTTGAATTCTTTCATCCATTTGGGTTAATCGTGCAAATTTAGCTTGAGTGGCTGTGTCAAGAGTCTTGCCATAGGAATCTTTTCTTTTACTTCCAATAACAGTTCTCATTTCTCGATTGTTCAAAACAGTAGAGGGAAGACCCACACGGACCTTGGCTTTCTCTTCCTCAGAGTTATATGCACGCCACTCTGGTTCATGGCTGAAAAACACACTATTGGCAACTAGTCCGCAATCGCTACAAATAATCTCTCCACGAGATTCATCATAAATCATCGAATTACTACTACATTCGCTACATTTGGTATAAAGCATGAATTGAGTCTCCAGATCACAGAACTAACTATGGAAATCATAGAGAAATTCACCCTTATAAAGTAATGGGATTCATATGTATAAATAATATGATAATATTTATTATATATATTCTTTATACAGAAGATATTTAAAGGATTATTACCTGAAATGTAAAAAATTAATTGATATGTAACTTGTAAACAATTTAATGACGAATTTTTTGAGGAAAAAGAAAGCTTTCGATGGAAATTTATTGAGGAGATTCAACTTCAAAAATAAATAATCCAGTAAATTACGAAAGTGGATCATAGAGCGGCATTTGTAATTCTGACCAACCAGTAGAAATAGGCAGGAAGAGAAATATTGATTCTGATGCCTTTGATGGAAAAATTGACAATGTGAGGATTTTATGCTGCAGAATTATCATTGTCTGATGTCAATTCTATACATGAAGCAGACATTTCTGCAACAACACCACAACAACTATTACGACTTCTAGTCGTCAACATGAAACTTCAGAAGAAAAGAATCCATTTATAACTCCAAATTTCGATCTTTCAGCCATGATTTGGATTATGAGTTTAAAATTTTATGGAAGAAGCAAAAAATATCCTCTAAGAAGAAAAAAGAGTAATTTGATATTATTTTATTATATTCCTCTTATAGAAATCCATTAATCGTCTTTACACATCTTACAGCCTTCATGAACAAGCCCATATTTTTTATGAAACTCACAAAGAAACCCTCCCTCTTGAATGTACTTTAGAACTTTTTGTACTTCATGAGGAGCTCTACTATCTTCCTCTGCAATATTTCGGGCGGCTTCCTTCACTTTATTCTTGATATCCAGGCTTAATTCAATGTCTCCGCGTGCTCCCTTTTTATACTGACTGATTGCTGGTTCTGTGAGCCCAAATCTCTTCGCAATCTCCTTCTGTGGTAAGTTATAATCTTCAATAAGAGAATTAGTTATCTCACGACGAATAGCAGGAAGAATATACCACACAATAACTTCTTGAGGCTGAATAAGTTTTTTAAATCGTTTCTTTTTTTGAACACCCATAATTATCAAATTATTTCATGTTTTATTCTGACTTCTACACTACCTTAACAATTGTATAGAAGATTTAAAAAGATAGTTCATCGATAAAAATAATTCTTTAATGAATGAAACCGATATTCTCTAAAAGTAAATTCGATTCAAGTGGTTTTCGACGGTTTTATGCGATCTGATGTAGAAAATTCAACACTGATATCACAAGAGTGTGTACTTTTACTTCCTCTGCCTTTTGATGAGCGTCAAAAGTTCCTGAATGAGGAAATGAGACATCTATTGACATCAGCTCGTTATCGTGTTATCAAAGAGTTTGAAATGAGTTCTAACAACTCAAAATATTTCTTTTCTCCTCACCATCTAAATGACATCAAAGTGGGTCTTGATAGTAATTCATTTTTTTTTACCGAGTTAATAGTAATAGGTTCTCATCTCACCCCTAATATACATATTAATCTAGAGGACTTCTTTGAGTGTTCAGTAATAGACAAATTTGACCTTGTATTAGAGATATTTGCAGAGAGGGCAATGACTGAAGAATCAAAACTTCAAATAGAACTTGCACGCTTGAAATATGAACATCCACGAGAACGTCTAAGGTTAATTAATAGTTTAGGCTTGGGAGGCGCGTGGCATTCAGAGCGCGAGGGCTTTTTTGGGACTGGTGAAAATCCTTTGAATGAATTCGAGGCAAGAATGACAAAGACTGAGTCACGTTTAAGGAATAAACTTTCAATATTAAGTAAGCAACGTGATAAACGCAGGTCTTCCCGAAAACGCCAACATCATGATAGTTTATATGTAAGTATAGTTGGATATACATCTGCAGGGAAATCTACGATTCTGAATTCACTCACTAATTCTTATTCCTCAAGTGTGAGTTCTCGTTTATTTGAAACGCTAGATACTCGTATTCGGAGTTTTCAATTTGAGGACCTTAAAATTTTTGTAACAGATACTGTGGGTTTTATTGAGGATCTCCCCACATTTTTAATTGATTCATTCAAATCGACACTAGAAGAGAGTTTAGCTGCCGATATACTTCTGATTGTTGTAGACGGAAGTGAACCAACCGATTTTATGCTTCGTAAGGCTCAGATTTCAGTTCAAACAATAAGTGAGATTAATCCACAGAATTATAGGATTCTTGCACTTAATAAAAAGGATCTTCTGACTGAAGAAGAGGAAAAAGAAAGACTCTTGAAATTAGAAGACAATTTTCCAGAGTTTCGTATTATTTCGATCTCAGCAAAGAATGATCTACAACCATTAGTAGCTGAAATAGATGATTTTCGCCCTAAAAAACGTTTCAAATGTTCTTATTCTCCTAACCATCAATTTCGTACTTTTTGTTATGACTTTACGAATGTTGAACATGAAACATTTGAAAATGATGATTGGGAAATGGTTATCAGCTTACGAAAACCCAAATATGGGGTCGAAATTCTGAAACAACGTGCTGAACTTTTAGGTATCGAAATTAAGATGGAGACAATATAATCTGAAACTTCACTATTATTACCCCATTTTGTTTTTAGTTATGATTTATCCATTAATAATTCCAATAGCTCCTAGAATAGCCTTATCATCACTTGATCCTGATATTCAATGGAATCTTATAGATGTAGGAGCAGAAAAAGCTTGGAATTACACACAAGGTAGATCAAAAATCGTTGTGGCAGTAATTGATAGTGGAATTGATTTCTCTCATCCTGATTTAGTGAATCAATCATGGAAAAATTCTGATGAGATTCCTGATAATGGAATTGATGATGATAAAAATGGGTATGTAGATGACATTGTTGGCTGGGATTTCAGGGATAATGATAATGATCCTTCTCCAGGGCACAAACACGGGACATTTATAGCAGGTTTAATAGCAGCAGATGATGATAATCATATAAGTGTTGGTATCGCTCCAAAAATCAAATTGATGGCGATTAGATTTCTGGATGATAACCTTGAATTTGGAGGACAAGATTGGGATATGTTCGCTGAAGCCATTGATTACGCAGTGAACAATGGAGCTAGCATTATACAGTTATCTATAGAAGCATATGGTGTTCCTCCAGAGTCATTTCATGAAGTCATAAGCCGAACATATAATAGTGGAGTGTTAGTTGTTAGCGTCACAGGAAATTATCGGGATGATGTTACTTACCCTGGTAAATACTCGGAAGTTATCGCTGTATCGGCTACAAATAAATCACGTCATATTGCAGAATTTTCTTCACCTGGAGAGCAGAATGAGATTTGCGCTCCTGGAGAGAGTGTTTATTCGATATACCCTAATAAATGGACACCTCAGAGTGGTTCTGGGACATCTTTTGCAGCTCCTTTAGTTGCTGGGGCGATAGCCCTTATGTTATCTTTGAATAATAGTCTAACTATAGAAACAATCAGGGCAATACTTCATGATACTTGTACTGATTTAGGAACTAGTGGGAATGATCCCATTTTTGGATACGGATTGCTTAATGTATCTGCAGCACTTGAAAAAGTAGTGAATGAGTGCAATAATGGAACAACAGTTATACCTATTGAAACATCCTCAAATAATATGACAACTAAGTCATCCAAAGGAACCTCTATCAATGAGATATATGGAGTTCTGGCTTTAATTATCCTTTCCTATAAAAGAAGAACGAAGAAACCAAAAACCTAAACATTTTCATTTTTTATACCCAAACAGTGATTTACCGTTTTACTCGTTGTATCTTATCTCTCCGTTCTAAATTTATAAATACTCTTTTTAAAGTTTCATACATGTCGTTTAACAAGGATTCTCCAGTCTTCTTTTGTAATTGCAGACTTGAAATAATTGAATGATCAAGAGCTCTTCGTTGGGGAGATTGAAACTGTTCGGGAATTGGAAGGAGTTCACATTTTCGCATTGCATCAAAATTTTTTATTATTTGACTTTTTATTGAAGTTTCACATCTCATAATATCAAGAAAGAGGGATTCATTCATGTAATCAACGATTTGAAGTCTTCCATAAGATCCTCCAATTTCACGTCTTGTTGAGAGAAAAAGAATAATAAAAAAGGAAGAGTTTAACCATGCAGCTTGAAGTTTAGCTTGAGTGGCAGGATAATTTTTCAGTACATAGAAGTTCTTTGAACAGATAATTTTTTTCCTGAAAAAGTGAGCCATAATACCAGTTGAGGAGACCCCAAATTTATCAATCAGGAAAAGATGCCCAAAAGGCTTTTTTGTTTTTATTTGATTGTAAATGTGGGAAATCCAATACTGGCCAAATTTACGTTTAGCTGGAGAGGCATATTTTTCTGAAAAATCTAAGTAGTTTTTTATCCATGTTTGAGAAATAATTTCTGAACAGGGGATAGATAACGCAAAATCTGACACTTTAGGAGAAATGAATTTCTTATATTTCCCTGGTTTCCTTAATGATCGTTCCAATAATTTTTTTGGAATCTCAATCGTTACTCTGTCATTCTTTAGTATAATTTCGTTACTTGTTTCATAAGAAATCTCCCATTCTCGATTTGGAATAAAAAAGAATTCTGGGCCGTACATTTCTACACCCCGGACAATATCTAACCCTAAGCTATTACCACTTCTAATGAATCTTGACTGAAGAAGAAGATTACGAATTTTCAGAAGCTCTGGGTCTCTTAAGAAAACTGTCCAATTCCATTCCTTAGCTAACACTTTCTCTGAAATCAATATACTCGATGAAATCTTTCCTCTAGATTTTTCGTGGGAGTTGATTCGGAGAAATTGAATCTTGTCCTTTCTTTTCCTTCGATTCTTTTTTGCGATTATTATTATTTCTCGAAGCGTACTATCTTCAGAATAAGCTTTTTCATCATCGGAAGAAATAATAGTATTTAATTGGTAGTTATTTAAGAAGAACTCGTGTATTCCACGAGAATACTGAGATAGAATTGTAGCAGCAGGTAAAACTGCTCCTAACAAACCATTTTCCCTCATCAAGAGATCAGCTAATAAAATTGCATAAACATGAAGGCCTATCTGTCCACTTAGGTATTTACTATACTTTTGTTCGATTTTCAACAGATTGTTTTTTTGCTTCTTTCCTATTCGGTGTGTACGCGTAAAAGGGGGATTCATTAGTACTAAATCATAGTTATTACTCTCATTAGAGGACTCTTTTGAAAAGAATACATCAAAAGCATCACCAATGGTCGCATGGAGTAAAGAGAAATCCTGATTATGTTCTGATAATATGAGAATAAGATGACAGTAAGCGATAAGAACAGCTGAGGGCATTAGATCATGAATTCTGATATATGGAAATTGACTTCTGCCTTTTATATTTTTTAAGTAAGCTGAAATTAACCTCCCCGTACCACAAAAAGGATCAATGATAGAGGAGCAGGTATAGGTATCTAGGACTTTTATAAGGAAATTAGCAGAGTTCATTGTTGTATAGTTTGCAGCTAAGCGTTTTCGATCTTCTGTACCAAGGGAATTCTGTAATATTGTACCTAGTGTGTCATCAATAAGCGACTCTCGTAATTCTGGTATTTCTTTGGAAAGAAGTGATTCTAGTATCATTTCTTCATTAAGAAATTGAAAAACTGCATTAAGGAATACCCAAAGATCTTTCGATTGTGGAAATCTGTTTGAAAGTTCTTCTAGTTTATTGAAAATTTCTAAGGAGGAGTTAATTCTTAAATTGTTATTATGAAATTGTAACAACCATATTCCAGATAAGTATGATAAAAATAATTCCTCTTGATTATAAAGGCCTATAGATGACGCACTTAATCTAATGGAAGACTTACAGTAATCTAACCATTCTTTGATTTGATTCTGTTCCTGATTTCGTTCCTTTAATCTTCGATTTCTACTTTGATGAACCACGAAATATCCCTTAATTAAAGCGAGGATTATCAAGTAATTCGGAAATTAGCTCATTTATATTTGAAATTTTAGATTCACCTTTAGATCTTGATATAATGATTTCGTTTACTAATTTTACTATTTCATCATGAATTTGACACTCTTTTGCAGATTCCCAATTGATAAGACGAAATGGGATGCGTTTCAAAGGTTCCTCTGAGAATTCTACCACTCCACCCCGAATTAAGCCTTTATTTGTGACCCACTCAAAAATTTCTTTACTATTTAAAAAAGCAGTTATGTATTCAGGAGATTCCTTGACCCAACTGAACTTCACTAAGACAGTAACATCTTGGGCAGTAAATATCCCCCTATTACACAGAGCAAATCGAAAATGTTGTCTCTTGTCGAATCGATCCTTACAAGGGACGCAGATCAACGATTCAGCATTTTTCATTAGATTATAATTTCTAGTGAAGACCCATTCCCAATAAGGTATTTCTCTGTTATACTGATATCTTCTTTTTAGATTACTTTGAAAGGGTAATAGTTGTTCATAAAGGGATGGGAAATCTTTTTTCAGATCGTTTTCTGTTGGGATAGTTCCTGATTTAACCAAAAAATAATCTTTCAAAGTTTTTACATAAAAACGGTGTATTTCTTTCGCTTTCACTACTGGAATAATCAATTCAGCTTCTTTTTTATTCAAAATGCTGTCAGTTCTCAACTGAAAAGCCTTATCTAATCCGCTAACCATGCCATTACCAATTTCAACTACATCCCCAATTTGTACATAACGGGAAGGTGGAAACGATGCTATTTTCTCATTATTTGTGAAGTAATTTGATAGATTTAACATCTGTTGTGGTAGGAAATAGGTTTTAGAACCAACATTTAGTTTCTTGCATAACTTTTCAGGATAACCCATTAACATGAGATAATTCTTCGGATAGAGACGTGAAAGACGTACTCTATGTCCGTTTACATTTATATCTGGTGAAAATTGACAATTGTGTTCAAGGTGAAATAATTTTTCTTCGAGATTAAGTGGCAGAAACCACCAAGGAGATGAATTATCTGGCTGGTGAGTCTGGAAGTATTCTAATTCTCCATTATTAGAAGAGGTTAATTCCCAAGGTTCTGAATTAAAAAGGATCTCGTAAATCCGTTCAAGACTCTCTGGATTAAGTTTTCCCTTTTGCCTATAATTAATGACTTTTAGGGGTAAATTTGTTTTCAATTTTCGATATTTAAATATAATCAAATTAAGGTTTGCTTTTGGGAAAATTCGTGCTTCATGGAAATTGATTATCAGCTCTAAAACACCATTTTCTAACAAAAATCTTCTCAAAGGCTCTGAGTGAAGAGTTTGCGTCCAAAAAAGTGGAGTAATAAAAATTAATTCTCCTTCAGGATTCAAATGATCAACACTTTTGAAAATGAAAGGCTGTAATATATCAGTTAAACCATTCATACGTTTTTGCCAGAATGATTTGGAACTTAAATATTGCCGTTGGTTAAGTGGGAGATTTTTCCACCTGATATAAGGTGGATTTCCTATTACGACATCATATTTTTCTGAAATAGGGAAATCAAAAAAATTCCCTTTCTTTATTGGAATAGGTGATTGATTTGCGATAACAGGATCAATTTCAATTCCTGTAAGCTCTTGATATCCGAGCGAGGCTAATATCGAAAGAAAAATGCCTTTTCCCGCACTTGGTTCAAGGATTCTTTTATTTCTTGCTCCTTTTGAGATTAAATCAATCATGAGGTGAGCAACCGCAGGTGGAGTGAAGTATTGACCCATAGATTTTACTACGTCTTTCTTCTGCAAAAAGCTTCTTCCTGAAGATAATGGACATAGTGAACTGTAACTAAATAATCATACACTGGTGATTATTTAATGCTCTCACATTTCACCCTAGTTATTAGATCACGTAGTTCAAGCAAATCAGAGTCTTGTGGAACAAGTTTCTTTTTTGCTCCTGCTGCTAAAGGTACGGTTTCAATATTTTCTCCTCGAAGACAAACCATTAAACCGTAATGATCATCATGTACAAGTTGTGCTGCTTTAGCACCTAATCTTAATCCAAGAATGCGATCAAAAGAGCTTGGCGTTCCTGCTCTCATGGTGTGACCAAGAACAACATCACGAACTTCAAATTCGGCATTTCTTTCCTGAAAAAATGATTCTAGGTCATTTCTGAGGTTTAATTCTTGAACAATAATTTTTGACATATTTAATTTTGAAAGTAACGGATTTCCAAAATCATCTTTTGGTAAATTATCAATTCTTTCTTGATTAATTGTCTTAAAATCTCTTTTCAAAGATTCTTTTGTGGGAACAGCCCCCTCACTGCAAGCAATAATATGGTGTTTTCGTCCTGCTCGTACACGTTCTTTTAAGACATTAACAATGTCTACCTCGAAATTGAATGGTCTTTCCGGGATTAAAATAATGTCTGCTCCTGTTGAAATCCCACTAATTAAGGTCAACCACCCTGCGTCTCGGCCCATCACCTCTACAACGAAAATTCGCTGGTGGGAGCGGGAGGTCGTAGTGATATTGTCCATCGTATTAGAGGCCAGTTGAATTGCAGACCAAAATCCAAAGGTATAATCAGTACTAGAAAGGTCATTATCAATTGTTTTTGGAACACCTACGATATTTGCTTTAGCATATTGATGCATAGCTGCTGCCACTCCGAGAGTATCATCACCACCAATCGCTATTAGCGCATCAATTCCTAAGATATTGAAATGAGAAGCCATTTCCTTAGCTGTATTTTCAATCGCTTTTTGCCTTTCTATTGGATCTTTTATCTTTTTGGCGTTTTTATAAGGATTAGTTCGTGATGTATAGAGTATGGTGCCTCCAATGGTGTGTAAATCATCCAATTTGGTAATATCTAGTTGTTGAGTAATATTTTGAAGAAAACCTTTCCACCCCTTTTCAATTCCAATAACTGAATGTCCCTTGTCCATTGCTTTAAGTAAGACCCCATATATTACACTGTTAAGTCCTGGACAATCTCCCCCACCTGTTAAGACACCGATAGTTTTGGTCATTCTCTTTCACCAGTTCTTATAATTTCAGAATCATTTGAAATATATAGGGCCTTCTTAAGATAAAAGGATAAAAAAGTTTATACACCTTTC
>JBHLPG010000253.1:0-5853 GCA_048939725.1 Promethearchaeota archaeon
TGGAAGGAAACTTTAGTAGAACTAATCATTTTCACTCTTTCACGTTCAAGAATGCCAACATTTACTAAAGAAGTTATCAAACCTCGAACTTTTGCTGGGGTTGCTGTGGTATCCTTTCCTAATAGTGCTGAAAAAATATCAGTAATTCCCTGAACTGTATTCTGGTCAGCCCTTTGACCTAAATAAACTGCGATTAAGCAAAGTGCTCGATTATAATTCTCTAATACTTTAAGTGTCTCGACAAGCTTAGTGAAAGGATCTTCTTCTTCGGAAGCCATATCATCTGATCCTATGTGGTTCTTACGTTTATTGTCCTTCCCAAACATCGAAAGCTGAGGTGTCTCGATCAAAATCACACAGACTTAAAATCCCTTTCAAGCAATTCTCTTGATATTCTTTGTGTTTCTCATCAGTAGTTCTTAAGGCAACAGTAGGGAAAATTTCTCTAACAAGTTTCTTTCTTTCATCAATGAAAAAAGAACTAACTTCTTCTTGATATTTCTTTAAGTTCTCAGGTGCTAAATCATATTTATTAAGATAGACTGCAATAGCTTTAGTTGGAATTTCGAACCCCCGATAGAATTTAAATTGTTCTTCAAGATTTTCAGTCAGATCAAACATGCAAAGGAATCTATTAGCATTCCTTAAGACGTAAACTCGATAGTAATCCGTTATCGGTGTTTGGTGTCCTCCTGTCCCATATAGAACGTGTATAAACCCCTTGGATGTGAATCTGATAAAATCAACGGTTTGTGTTGTGTACATTTCTGGTCCACCTGGAGCACCTGCAAGAATTTTTTCATCAGAAGACGCTAAGGAATTCATAAAAGAGACGAAGACCGATGTCTTCCCACAATTCATTGTACCTAAGATGCCAATGTTTACCATTATTTTCCGACCACTTCTTTGACGATATATGTCTATAGATGATTCTTTTATATTCGGAGGGAATACAAGAAGGACTTTCTTAACAAGTATTACTTCTTCTAATTACTCTAGCTTTAATTAAGAGCAATTTTTTAATATATCATATGATCAATAAACCTAAGTTGATAAAGTTTATTTAATACCTTACATTACGTATTTTCAGATTACAGACTCTTAATTTAAATTGACCGATATTTAATCTTTCTAATGTGGTAAATGGTGTTCATATGTCTGATCCAGAATTTTATCTAGGAAGGATGGAGGAGGAACAGTTTAAAGTACCGAGTACTACCTTTTTGACTCATGCAGCAGTGCTAGGGGCTAGTGGCTCTGGAAAAACTGTAGTTTGTAAGTCCATTGTTGAGGAAGCGATTCTAGCAGATATTCCCATCATAGCTGTTGATCCAAAGGGAGATATTGGTGCCCTTGGCATCGGACTTGGAGAATTTACTAAAGATAAATTATTAATTCATGCTGAAGTAGAAGCTGAAGACCGTGGGGGTGGAGATCCAGGACAAATCGCTGAAGAATGGATTGAGCTATATCAAGACAAGCTGGAGGATTCATTTGGGGAAGATTATGCAAAAATTGAGAAAGATTTTTCGGATAAAGTTGCAGTTATTCTTATAACTCCCAAAAATTCCGCGGGTGTCCAAATATCTTTGACGCCTAGCTTTGAGAAGCCTCCTAATTATGATGAATTGATGACCGAATCTCCTGATGCTCTGTTAAGCACTCTAGATTTAAAAATTCAATTATTACTTTCTCGTTGTGGGATTGGTACAAGTTCCTCAACTGATAACCGCGTAATTTTCTTGAGCAATTTGATAAGAAATTTCTGGGAAGAAGGCAAACAAAAGAATGTGGCACTGGAACAACTTATTGAGGGTATTCAAGACCCTCCATTTACAAAGGTCGGTTCCTTATCGGTTGATAAATTTATTTCTAAAACAAAACGATCAGAATTAGCGAGGAACATTAATGCACTTATGGTTCGAGCAGTACCTGGCGTAGATCTTGACTTTGATAAAATGATAGACTTAGCTAAAAAGCAAAAGAAAACACCGATAATTGTTTTTGACTTACGTAAGATCACTGATGCTGATGAGAAAAATAATTTTGTAGCTGAAATACTTGGAGAAGTACAAAGATGGGCATGGTCAAAGGGTGGAACTAGTAGATTACGAGCTATGTTGTATTTTGATGAATTATATGGGTTTATGCCTGCAGGAGCATTAAGTCCACCTTCTAAAACCGCGTTATTGATAATTTTAAAGCAAGCGCGTGCTGCAGGTTTGGGATGTGTGTTGGCTACACAAAATCCTGGAGATCTGGATTATCGTGGCCTTTCCAATATCGCAACGTGGGTTTTAGGAAGATTAGCTACGAATCAGGATATTGCAAAGGTTGAGGGAGCATTAAAACCAGTTTTTGAGGGAGCAGGAGGAACCCCAGAAGAATTTTCACAATTAATGGGACAAATTAGAGCATTAAAACCTGGGAATTTTATTGCTTATAATCCAAAATATGGTGTAAATCGACTTAAAACTCGGTGGTTACTAAGCCTCCACAAAGGTCCTTTGACAGATAACGAAATCAAAGTTTTAACACTTAGACCACCCAAACCAAAGAAAAAAGCAAAGCCAAAAAAAGAAGTTGTTGTAGCAGAGTTAGCAGAAGAAGCACCAAAAATAGAACTTGAATTCAGCAAGAAAAAACCTTCAACAGGGAAGATCACAGAACGATTTCTTAACCCTAAAATCCCTCTAAAAGGAAAACAACGAGATATCATTCTGTTTAATAGACTAAGTATATCAGGTGATCCTAAGATTGATGGATTTACCGTTGAATTTGGAAAAACAACGAATTTTTACTCCCCAATTTATTACTCAACAACTAAAATTAATATCAAGCGGATAATCAAGGAAGGCACACTCGATTTTTCAGTTGAAATTGTAGATGAAATGACCCGCTCATTCGATTTAAGCAGGAAGATTGAATGGAATGCTACAACAATTGAAGGCATTCATGCCTCATCATTACCCCCTTCTGATTTACAAATCCAACCCTTGGATGGAATTCAGTTTTATAAACTTGACAAGGAGATAATTACAAAATTACCTGATAATATAATTTGGTATTTTACGCAAAATCCTTTCAAAGAAGCAGAGGCTATATATCACCATCAATTACGAGAATTTGAAAAGAATGAAGTTGAAAAATTAGCAGGAAGGAAGGTAAGGAAGGAATTATCTAAATTATCCAATCAGATAAGTCGTTTCGAAGAGAGGATGGAAAATGAAAATCGAAAATTAGATGAAACAATGATTCGATTGGAGACCCTGCAAGCAGAGAAACGCGCACGAGATGCGGAGGGTAAATCAAGTAAGGCTACTGAGCGTTCCATAGATTCTAGTGAAGCTAAAATTGTAAGACATGAAGAAAAGATTCGTGAACTACGTGATCAAATTAAAGAAATAGAGAGTCAGCGTCAAGATCTAATGAAAGAGCAAGAAGCAACTTATGAAGAATTTCATAAAGCAATCGCAAGATTGAAATCAAAAGGGGTTCCTCAAGATTTTCTCAGGCCAGGAAAAGCTGATGTATCTATCTTTGAGAAAGCAATTTATTGGATTCCTAGATTATTAGTACCAACAACATTAAAGAAAAGTAAAGATGAGGGAGGTTTCGAAAAACAGCTTATAATTAATTTAAACCTTTATAATGGAAATGCAGATATCGCATGCGATGGATGCGGTCCACAAATCAGTACTGAAAATTATTATCAATCATTACTTGAATCAGAAATATCTCCTCCTATATTTATCTGTTTGGAATGCTTGAAAACATTTTGTAGTGAACATATTACATTCTGTTCTGATTGTGGAAAAAGAGCATGTCTTGATCATTCTCAAGAATGTGTAGTATGTAAAAAACCCATGTGCACCGCGTGTGGTGTTGTTGACGAAACGACTGGTGGTATCCTCTGTAATGAACACTCTTGGAATTGTATTGTATGTGGAAAAGGTTTTAGCGCGGAAATCCCTTACAAAATGGGTCACACTGAACAGAAACCTGTCTGTGAGAATTGTGAACCTGATTATTTGTTTATCTGTCCTGAATGTGGTCAAGTAGAAGCCAAAAGTACTGCTAAAGTTTGTGATGGTTGTGGAAAACATTTTTGTCCTGATCATATGACTAATTGTAGAAAATGCCAAGCCCTAGTATGTAATGAATGTGGTAGAGTCAAGGTTAGGATTAAAAATGAAGAAGTTGTCGCTCGTTGTGTAAATTGTTCGTAATCTATTAACTTAATTCATTTTGCCTTGATCACAACTGTAATATAAATAGAAAATTAAGTGAATTAGTAATTATCATTGTTGGAATTTTGGAAAATTTAATGAGGTTTGAGAATTGTCTATCGCATATTGTGGATTAGATTGTAGTAAATGCCCTGCTTTTATTGCAAAACGAGATGATAATCAAGAACTACGTGAAAAGACTGCAAAAGAGTGGTCAAGTGGTGGTTTTACGGTTAAGCCTGAAGAAGTGAATTGTAACGGATGTCATTCTACTCAAGACCTTATACCATTCTGTGCTAAGTGTAACGTTCGGAACTGCGCTATAGAAAGAGACCATAATACTTGTGCGGAGTGTGGTGACTACCCATGTTCAGATAAACTTGAAACTTTGTGGCATCGACTCAAAACACCTCAATCGAAAGTAACACTTGATAACTTGCGTAACTGAAAGTTACAGGGGTTTAAAAGAGATTTTCTGAACTGGTTGAAATATAATTACTCAACAACTTTTTCAATCAGTTTTTTATGGAGGCTTTCAGGCTCTAGATAACAGCGATTCAGACGATGGAATCGTTCCAGTTACTTTGTGATGTGTTAATCTGTGAAAGAATATTTTCGAATCATTCGAGAGTTGATAATTCTTTCTCGGCCCGAATGGGGTTTTATCTTTGCAGGGGTCGCTTATATGTTAAGTCTTTTCTATTTATTACCCTTGAATTCACTTGTAGTTGCATGGTTATCCATCTATGCTTTCGCTTGCGGTCATTTCAGTCTAAATGGATTTTTTGATAGAGATTCAGATGCGATAAATCCCCGTAGTTTCTCACTTCGTAATCCTCTTGTATCCTCAAACCACCTTTCATCGCAAATGATCTATTTTTGGATTGTCATTTTGTGGTTCTCGGTCATTCCATTAAATATCTTTTTCATTCCAGAGGCACAAACTTTCCCTAAGCTTCCACTTGCTTTTGGAGCATATTTCCTAGCCATCTTAGGATCCATTAGTTATTCAGTACCTCCTTTAAGAGTTAAATCAAGGCCATATATTGATTTATTAATCACAGTCTTAATTATTGGTGTCTTTATTCCTTTCTATATTGGACTGCTTGGAAATAACACAATTGTTGATACACCACTATTAATTTATGGTATCATTTTGAGTGTCTTGCTTGTTGCAGGGATTCATTTACCAACTATTCTGACAGATTTAGAGGTCGATCAGGAAAATGGTGAGATGACAACAGCAGTCCTTTTAGGGTGGAAAAAAGCTTCTTACCTCACCTCTATATTGATTTGCATTAGAGTAACTGGTTTCGCTTTAGTGAACTTCGCACTTATGAATGAAGGGGTTCTTATTCCCACTTTTTTGCCTTTTTTATTAGGAATTATAGAGCTGATACTCGCAATTAATTTAGCTAAGAAAAAAAATCGGGATGCAGCTCTTCTTTTATGGAAGGTTGTCATTCTTACTAGTATAGTGGGAGGAATACTTTTTGGGCTACTTTATACTCCCAATTAAGAGGCACTGATTTATTTCAATTCTTCAAGTAAATCAAGAAAGTCAGCATAAGGAATAGCAGTCCAGCTTTCTGCAAAAGTTGCACCTGCTGCTCGAGAAAGCAAA
>JBHLPG010000031.1:0-23504 GCA_048939725.1 Promethearchaeota archaeon
AAGTCATTTTGTTTCAAAAAAACCAAGAATTTGTAATCGATAAGAAATTTTATAAACACTTTATAAATATCTTTAGATATTAGATAAAAAAATTTCAAGATTATTATAGATTCATAGAGGGAATAACTAATCTACGTTTGGTGAATTTAGAAATGGCCTTTCAGCGCAAAACGTGGAAAAAGTTTATGAAAACAATTTTAACTCAAATTCCTTCTTATATTGCAAAATATCCCCCTTCAGATCAGATAGTACTGAATGAATTCCTTTCTATTTTACAAAATTACGTTGTTGACACCCAAAAAGCCCGAAGTCAGCTTTTTGAGCGTTTTGAAGGGTTTCAAACTAAGTATCATAATAGCGAGAAGTATCTAACTCTACCATTCCTCTGGTTTGTCGAAAGCTATTTTTCAAATTCTGCAAAATTATTAAGTGTAGCTAGTTTTCATGCGGACAATTTCTATGAATACCTTGTAAAACAGCTTCGTGGCTATTCAGACACAGAGGGGATTTTTCAACTCCTCCGAAAAAGCACTCCGTTAACTGATCTTAAATGGGAAGAGCTTCAATATGCATGTAATAGACTTAGTGTTCCACTCAGAAGTGAAGAGCTTCATGCTCTTGAAACAATACATGTTATGTCCCTGGAAGCAGGGCTTAGTGCTCTAGATCAAAGACCAATAAAGACCAATATATTTAATTGGGTAAAATCCCCTTCTCTTTATAAAAAACTTGAGAATTTCTTTTTAAGATTAGATTGTAAATGGTTTCTTAGATTTTATACCCCAGTATTTGGCCTCGAGCTTTTATTTTTTCAGTTTCAACTAAATGAATCCACTGCTTTGCAGGATATCATTGATTTTCATAATTCAATGAACACCACTTTATGTAATAGTAGTGTGTATAAAATACGTGGATTTCAGGATATGTACAGTGGGATCTTAGTTGTCCCAACAAATTCCATCGATAGATTACGAATTTATTTACAAAAATGTCATAGTCAAGCCAAATTGGTACTTCACGAATTAACAAAGATTAAAACCTCTCGTATTAGTGTTTCGTTACTTCTCTATCAGGCCACAAAAGGGTGGCGTACTCCAACTCCAACTGATTGGCGTCGATTAGTACCAATGTTGAAAACTAAGAATCCTCGAAGAATGCGTATGAAACTTACCTCCTATTACTTAACACAGCCTTTTAATGAGCAATTCACCAATAATCTTGACAAATCTAGTTTAATTAATCTCTTCTGTAAAATCCCCCGTGAATTTTCATTTAAAGAACTACCATTAGGCCCAAATAATGATGAAATCCATGTAAAGCTATCTAAGGGGGACATAAAGCTTTTGGAAGAAATGTACGATGAGAATTTAGTACAAATAGGATTTCTTTCAAACGGGTTGATCTATGAGTTTTCTCTGGATACTTATTGGATTAAGACTCCAAAAATGTCTCTTGACCAACTTTCAAGGTTGTTAGCTTGGATTCCTTTTTGTCGCCTTTATTTCACAGAGAATAATATTTTTATTTGGTCCTATTTGACTTCTGAGTTTGCCCAATGGTTGAGTACTGATTTAGAATGGACGGTCATGCCAATAATTGAAAATCATAATCCCCAAAGGTTTAAAATTGATTGGTACACCGATAAAGAACAACAATGGAAAACACCTCTCATTTTGAAATAGGAAAATTTTCATGGACAATAAAATGAATTAGAGGAGAAATAAAGGAGATTGGTTGAATTAGAACCATCAAAACACAATTTAGGGCTGTCGATCTACTGATCTGGGCCTGCACCACGAAGAGGGGGAGACACATTATTTACCTCATCCCCCCACTTTTCAACTCAAATATAAGCTCCCAAATAATTTCCTCTGATTAAAGGAGAAATTCTTTACAGAGTTGTTTCAACAGGATTAAAAACTAATTTTTGATAGGATTCACGTAATCTTCTTTGTTGAGGAAGATTTTGCAGTACAGTAATATCTTCAGTTGATGATACATTAACCGAGTGATCGTGAGTTTTCATTAGAGAAATTCGACCATTGATGGAAAGAATGCAGCGTCGCTCACCTCTTTTAGCTTTCAACAAATTACGGAGTTGCTCATACTCATTTCTTGGCAAGCCAAGTAAGTTTGATATGACATAAGGATCAAATTTAGTGAAGAAAACAGCTAAAATTCCTGCATTTGTTAATATAGGTTGATCTACTATTGGATCAGTTCCAATGAAAATCATAGATATATCATAAGCTCGCAAGGTCCAAGGACCCTTTGCAATCATAGACTCTGGAGTTCTGGTTTTATATCTTTGAGTCGGGATTAGCTTTTGAATCTCATCTAGAACAATAATATTCTTTGGAAGACTTTCTTCTTTGAAAGGTGCTCGAAAGCTTCGAGCAAAATAGTAGATGTATTGTAACACAACATTTAGAAAAATCTGCTTTCCACTTTGATCCTCCATTGACTCAAACGCTGAAAGATCAATAATTACGTTCTGATCTAATAAGTTAGAGACTTCGAAAGTTGTTTTATGAACAGTAAAACATCTCCCTGTATTTCCAAAGAACAGTTTTTCTATACGATTCATGATACCTGCTGCTGTATTCTCAAGATAGGCGCCCTTCATTCCTAATTTTTTTGGCGAATTAAGACACATGAGAAATGATCGGAAATCTCCCTGGTCTTTCACAGTCTGAATGACCGCAAGATGAAGAAGCCGGCGCATCTGTGGCGAAATCGCATCCGAATCTTCAAAAATATTTTCCAGGAGAGATACGACAAATTGAATATGATCCTCAACGGGGATAATGTCTTCTCCTATTTCATTCTTGGGAATTTGGAATATATTTATCCCCCAAGGGAATTTGGTAGAGCCAGGTTTCAGATAAATTAAATTCTTACAAAATGATTGAATTGGGGTTAGGTATTCACCTTTAGGGTCAAAAATGAGAAATTTCACATTTTTTAGCAGGAATTCCTTAATTAATCCATAAACAAAACGACTTTTACCCTCACCAGTCATCCCGAACACAGCTATATGTCGGTTTAAATCCTTCCCATCAATCAGAAGAGGGACATCTGCAGTTTTTCCACTAATAATGGGAATTCCAAGATTAATGGCTTGCAGAGGCGTTACTTCACTAATACCAGAGGATAATATGTAATCCTCTTTGTTTGGGACAAGATTGTAACCATCATGTGAAAATTGCCGTTGTGGAAGAGATATGAAATTCATTAAAGAATAACCATCTAGTACAATCGGAGAGATTAATTTTCTTTTTGAGCAGATACTTTTTAATGAAGAAAAGCGATGCCAAAATGCTGGATAAACACGTACTTTTAATCCATTTGAAGTAAATAAGACAGATAGCCTATTAAGTTTGGATTCTAGTGCTTCTTGACTATTCTCTACAACCAATATTCTTGGAGAAAATTTAAAACAACCAGTTTCTTCCATGATGCTTTTCTTATTAAAATTAAAGCGATTTTCCACCTTCATTTGTTGGATATCAAAACGAACTTGTGTTGGTTGGTTCAGTTGAGTATTATATGGTTGGTATTCTTTCGGAAGCTCAACAGGTTTGAAAATCAATTGAACAAAAGCAAATTTTGGAAACTCGGTAAGAATTTCAAGAATATCATTTGAGAAACCATCATCTGTAGTAATAGGTCGTTCTATCCCGTTTTTCAATCCAATTATTCCTCCACAATAATATTTTGGACCATCAGATCCCAGTTGGAAGCTTGTCTGTAAAATTTCTAGAATATGTTGTACGGGAGTTTCTCCAATATGATGATAGTCAGGATGAAGGCCGAGTGAAGTAGCAAATTGTTGGATTGTCGCCATTCCTCTTTCTATACCTTTTCTCCGAAATCGTCCCTGTGGTAGAGGAATCATCTTAATCCATACTGTTTTAGGATCAAAAATTGCGTATTCCAAAGAAAAAGCTTGTTTAGCGTTTTGAAAAACCTTGACACTAGATTTATTTGCTTTTATGGGAACATGATCGAAATTAAACGCTGGAGGGTTTCCTATCATGAAAGCCACGACTTAGAAAGGCTATCCTCTTAAATTGACATAATTCTGTCGTATTTGGCGTATATTTTCCCACGATACCTCCTCTTCTACGGGTATTTCATTCATTAATTTTAGAACCGTCTTTAAAACCTGATTAATTGGAAGCATCTTCCCATCCTCCATAAAGGTGAAATTAATTGTTTTAATTGCACAAGAATTCTTGATCACGATTTTTTTTTGCGGGATCTTTTGTTTAGGTAATAACAACTGGATTGTATTCAATTTACTCACATCAGTAAATAGTAAAGAAAGATGAATATAATTACCTAAAATTTTTGAAGAAAATACATTCCAAATATTAGTTTGAAATCATCATTTTATCCTTCTATTTCATCTTCATATTCTACTGAAAATTATGATATTCCATTCCTTCTTCTATTTCATCTTCTATCTCACCTTCCATTTCAATTAAAATTTAGGAAGAATGAGTTTAGCAAATCGCTCACTTTGCGCAAGATCATTTGGATAGGGGAACATAATCTGGAAATAATCGAATCCAAGAGCAACTAGGTTTTCAAATCCGTTTTGAACGATCTCTGGTGTACCAAAAAACACATTTAGACTACCTATGGACTTCTGGTATTCTTTTAGGGTCAACCTTCGTGCTTTAGCTCTTTCTGTCAAAATAGTTTCTAATTCATCTTCTGTTTCAGCTAGAATTACTGATGCGAAGAATGATTTCCCAACTGAATCAAAGTCACGATTTACTTTTTCACAATGGTGTTTCAAAGCATCTAACAGATCAGGAATTGTTTCTGGATCAATAAACCATCCAAAATTGCAATAATCGGCATATTTAGCGACCATTCGTAGAATTCTTTTCTTTCCTGTCCCACCAATGAAAATTGGTGGCAACTGCTGAATGGGTTTGGGAGCTGAAAACGCATCCTTAATTTGATAGTGTTTACCATTATATGATACCTTCGAATCCGTCCATAATTTCTTAATGATTTGAATAGATTCCTCTAATTGGTCCATCCGATCCTTAACAGAGGGAAATGGGATTCCGTAAGCATTATACTCGATTTCTTTCCATCCAGCCCCGATTCCAAATTCCAATCGTCCATTTGAAATCATATCAACTGTAGCTGCAATCTTTGCTAGAACTGCTGGATACCGATAAGTATTACATGTAACGAGAGTTCCAAGACGTAAGGTACGAGTTTTCGCGGCTAAAGCTGCCAAGAGGGTCCAAGCTTCCATGCAATTTTTTTCCTCCGAATTCGTGTCAAGGAAGAAATGATCACTAGACCAGATCGAATGATAGCCAATTTTCTCGGCATTTAATGCAATTTTTTCTACAGTAATATAATCAAAACCAAGTTGAGGTTCAATCTGAATACCAAAACGAATGGTCAATAATTTCACCAATTAATCAGAATACAACCGACTTATTTATCATCTTATCCAGAGGCAATTAATCCATATAGGAATTAGTATTATTTAAGAACAAAAATCAAATGTCAAGTCCTCTTCTCCTAAGAAATTGTATTTGAATATAGAAAAAAAATTACAACATTTTACCAGTCATTTGAACCTATGAATTCTTTGAAAATTTACTCTCTCAGGATGGGAGTTAAAAGATTGAAAGGATTGTAAAAAATTGGATAGCGAATTTTTTTTCGATTATATAAGTGGAAGTTGATAATCGGGAATAGACAAAGAGTATTGGTTGAAAAGTGAGAAAATATGATAAAAGTTGAGAGTATGGAAGACGAGAGACTTATTTTCAATATAATAACGCCAGATACTCCAGAGAGGATAAAGAAGAAGCTTTTTGACGCAATCGAGGATTTTGAGGAAAAACGGTCTATTTAAATCTCATAGCTCTGTGTTTAAATGAAATTTTTTTCCATAGAACCATCACTAATTCTTATTCAGAATCCTCCTTCAAGGTCTATTATGAACAAGTCATCTATAATAAGAATTAACTTTTGAATCATCCTTACCTGATTTGTTATAATATCACTAAATAGTTATATGAAATATAAATAGGTTTTTTAAGATTAAAAATCTTTATAAACCATATTCATTAAAATGTTACAAACTCATCCTCTGGGTCTATTTTCTGGACAAGGTGTATAATAAGGTGGTTCGTCCAGGACGAGAGAGTTTTAAACGTTTCATCAGAACTATTGTGGACCTTCTTCCACCTCATATTGAAAAATATCCACCTTCTGATCAGCTACTGTTGCAAAATTTTTTATCAGTACTTCAACATTATGATGAGGCTGATTATCAGAGAAATATCTTATCACAGCGGTTCAACGAATATAGTGATAGCTTATTAGGTACTGATCAATACTTACAGATAGCTTTCCTTTGGTTTGTTCAAACTTATTTGACAAATGCAAATAATTTGTTAAAGATTTCAAAATTTCACGCGAATACTTATTATGAATACCTAGTAAGACACTTACGGGGAAGCAATAACGTGCCAGGAGCTTTTGAATTAATCCGTAATCAAGTTCCATTAACCAATCTTGCGTGGGAAAAATTGCAATATGAAAGTCATAAACTCATAATTCCACTCACAAATGATCAATTGGACATTTTAACATATGTTAATTCTGCTGTCTTGGAAGAGGGGATACGCGCTTTAGACTCTCGGAAACTGAAAATGTTCATTTTCAATCAGAAGAATTTTCCAAAAAAAGTGAATTCAAATGAGGAACTCACCCGTTTCTTCAACTTGATAGATGGAGAATGGGCTTATCGTTTTTTTTCACCTGGATTTGGCTTAGATTGGGTATTTATACAATTTCAGGTCGAGGAATCAACGTTCCTAGAAGATATAATTGATTTCCAGCAATCCCAAAATACAGTAATTAGTGCAAGTGATCTATATATCGCTAGAGACTTGCCAAATACATATCTTGGAACTTTAATAATTCCTTCTCAAGAATTAGATCGATTGATAAATTATTTTCAGAGATGTGAACGCCAAGGAAGTTTGATCTTAAATAATTTAGAAAAAATTACAACCAGGAGCTTTAGCAATTCTCTAACGCATTATCGTGCGAATGTAGGATGGTACGAACAAAGCCCAACACGGATGCGAAGATTAACACAGGTTTTACAAGCTGAAAATCCAAAGAAAATTCTAAAGGAGGATTCCCTCCTTTTTACTCCCCCTCAGTTTAACCTCGATTGGCACTACCACCAGCATCCGCTCCCCACAGAACTAATCAAACTTTTTTGTAAAATCTCCTCTCAGACTTATTCATACGAAAATCTTCCATTCAATCAGGAAATCTCCCCTCTCACTCGGACTGATGTTGGTCTATTAAAGCAGCTATTTTATAACCAAGTACTCCAATTCAGGTTTGTACCATGGCGATTAATAAGAGAATTCTCGCTTGATGTATATTGCATAATTCTCCCCAAAATCCCAAATTTCCAATTAAAACACTTCTTAAACTTGATTCCTGTCAGTGATATCTTCTTTGCAGAGGAATCGATCTACATTTGGACTCGATTGACTCCTAAACTCTCTCAATGGATCACAAATGATCTAAATTGGACCATAATTTCAGTAACACGAAAGTTTGTACCCTCAAAACTTGAATTTGACTATTTTGATCCATTAGAACTTCAGTGGAGGGCTGAACAATTTCTAGGAAGATAATAGATTCAGTACAAAAAAAGAAAAGGGGATGAATATTTTTAATAGGCAGCAAACCTAAGGAACCTTTGGATCATTACCATCAGGTGGGAGCATGTTCTATCACCACACCCCCATTCTGAAACGCCTTTAAGAACACCCAAGATTATTCTAGAAAGATTTTCCTTGTTTTCCTTGTATTTAAATACACCTAAAATCTCATAAAGATAATTTGGGGTTTATTTAAAGAAGTGGACTAATCTGAGTCCAGTTTGATACATCCTTATAGTACATATCGCAAATCTCATGTCCAATATCATCTTCATTCAAAGATGTCTTCCATAACTTTTAATCTCATGAAAAAGTTCGCCTAATTTTTCGAAGAGGCAATTGAAAATGACGAATTTTGAATTGGCTTCATTCGAGGAGAAGAGGGACTAAGAAGACGGTATAGATACCTTGAGCCACCACACTAACAATTAGCGCAAAAAAGAAGCTGGCTAGGGTTCCAATGAGATAATATTCTGCAAATTGACGTTCTTCAAGCTGTTTAAACCGAGCCATGGATTTTGCGACAAAAACAAAGGAAATTGCTCCGAATTCACCTAGTAAGCCCAGAGTCAGGATAATCCCTCTTTCTAACATGCCAATTACTTTTCCTGCACCAGGTAAACCTTTTTCAGAAGAGTTACTAAAGGAGATTTTAAGAGATTTCAAGAGCAGTTCTACAAAAAGTCCACCAATAATAATAACAATGAAATATGCACAGATATAATAGCCACATAGGAGTAATAACGGCATCCAACTCATCAAAGATCATCCTCAAAGTGTTCAAAGAAAAGATCTGATAACTTATCTAATGTTCCAATAGCAAAGAAGACAGCCTTTGATTGTGTATATTTAAGAATTTTGGAAACAGCTTGTTTACTTATTCCTTTCCTTTTTCCAATCGCTTCCAACGTCATTCCTTGACGTCTAAGATGAATAATCTCCCGTTGGTGAGCATTCCATCTAGTTTTTATTGCATATAATAATACTAGAACAGTATTTACCATTTTATCGAAATTATCATTCCCAGATTGAATCCAAACATAGTAGCTCTCTTTTTTTGCAATACTAAGCGCATCTTGAGAGCGGTGAAATGCTAATCCATCCATCTCCAAGGTATTTGGAGAAAATTCAGTAGAAATATCCCCAATTCCTAGCCCACATCGAAAATCATTAGAAATCAACCGTTCAAACGTGTTTAAAATGTTATAGAATCCATCAAGGGATTTAAGTGCTCCTTGAAAAGAATCGCCCCATACCGAAGTAAAAGGGCATAAAAGTTGTTTCGAATATCTCTCATTGACGACTTTCACCGCATTTTTTAATTCTTGTTGAATTTTGGATCTTTCCTTGACTTTTTTCGATTGAATAAGATCACATGTCACGATAAAATACATGGATAATCACATCTATGACCATTCTGAGATGTTGGTGTTCAACCATATCTCCTCTTGATATTCTGAAATCATATCAACCTTATTACTTTGACTTTATAAATGTCAACCTTATTATATCTACATTGCATAATCAGCCTTATATTATTTATCTATTCGCTATCAACCATAATATGTTGAAGTCAATAAAGTTCTGAGAATGAATCAAAATTCTGGAAATAGATCAGTAAATACAAGTAGAGTTAAGCCATATAGGCAAGGCTAAAGTAGAAAATCATTGAATTATACTATTTTATGAAAAAACGTTCCAAAAAAAACATCTAAATTGATATAGACTTGATTATATATTAAATTCTGCTTTGGTAACCATTCTATATAAGCTTTTAGAATGAATAAGATATATAGACATGTCTGTCAGAAAACAAAGTTGAAATTCTAAAGACCCGCATGAGAAATTATATGGTAAGAATTCTAACTTTTAAAATGGAGAAGATCATAGAAGGAGGCCTTCAGAATAAAAGAGTATCAGATACTTGAGGATATTTACCTAGGGAAAAATTCACGAATTTGACAAAGGTTCAACCTTTTCAGAGAACTCGAAAAGCTTCAGACGATCTAGAAAATAAAAAGTTTGGTATACTGGTTGCGATTGCCTCCCAATAGAAACTTCATTTAATAAACCAATCTTAATCAAAGTAAGACGATAGCCAGGGCTATATTCAAGATATTTCTCTAGTTTCCGTGAGGTGCAGGAAATTACAAATATCGGTAAAGCATTGAAATTCTGAATTAAAAAATCGAAAATCCGCTTATAATTGCCCTCCCCTGCGTACTTTATCAAGACAACTTCTGGCTTAAAATTAACTACCTCCACTGTTGAAGACTCAATAGGTTGGTTAATTACTTTTAGTCGATCAGAAGTAAGTGCCTTTTGAAAGTAAGGGATTTGATAATTGGGGATCTCAGTTTGATAATTGTCCCAAGAAGCGTCAAAAAGTAACCAATTTCCCCCTAATAAATACGGTGTGAGAACATCTAATCCACAAAAAGGATAGATCCCGTTAAAACAGTCACCAAAGCGTTCTTTCAGAATTATAGAACAAAGAAAACACAATTTCTCTGAGTAGTCTTTTAAGTCGTTGTGGTTTTTTACATTTTTGCCTAACTCAACGATCTCAGCTAGAATCGTATCAACTTCATCATTTGAAATCATTCTCACCTCAGAATCGCCAATATTCTTTATGGAAGACCAAAACACGAGGGGTCCGTGGGAGTGTTTCTGCAGCTTCTATTGTTAACACAGTAAGGAGAAAAAAAAAAGCTTTCATCATATTACACAAACCTTAAAATCTCCTAAAAAGTGGTGAAAGTATAATTCTCCTGAATAATACGAACAAGGGATGAAGGAATTACTGATTTCTACCCGTAGAAGTTGTGAGGAGTTTAAATGAGTTCGCAGGAAGAATCAAATGCAACTGATTTGGAGAAAGAGCTGAGTCGCTATTGGTTTTGTCCCAATGATCGAAACATGCTGCAAATTCATCATACAAAGCAAAGTCAAAATCCTTATTTCATGATCACTAGAAAGAATATCGAAATTGGGATCCAGAATGCGATCTCTTTAAGAAAAATAGCCCCAGAAGCAAAAGAACAGACCGAACATCTCGTGAAATATATTTTTGAGAAAGACCCCAGTAAAGAGATGATTGATCTGGTTGGAGTCCATTGTAACGCGTGTGGAGCACAATTCTCCGCGCCAAAACTCAGTAGAATTGAGGATGGAGAGTACTCTAAGGATAGAGCCCGAGCAATTTTTGAAAGTACTCGCGCACTAGAAACCAAGTATTTTGGCCCCTTCCGAATTGTGGATCACTTTGGAATAGCTAGATATGCTCGTGGGGATCAAGGAAGTTCTAGGATGGGATTTTTCTGGCTCTGGATATTGGGTATCCGTACAATCCTCATGATGATCTTCCTTTACTACATTCTTGGACTAGAATTAAGAATCGGAAAACGATGGATACCAATCGGGGCTGTTATATTCATAGGGGGATTGATAGCACTAGTTTTTATTGGCTTCTATTACAACATTTTTGGGGTTATAGAGGACATGTTAGGTGGGATATATTAAATATCACCATAACTGGTTAATCCAATGAAGAATTGTCCAAGCTGTCAGAAGGTTAATCCAGAAAACTCCAAGTTCTGTCTCTATTGTGGAACAACACTCTTAATGTCCACCTTAGAGGACTTACCCCAAGAATTGGTATGCACTAAGTGTGGAAAGAATCAGATACCTGGTACTCAATATTGTACAACCTGTGGGAGTTTGTTGGTTGATCTAAAACGAAAAAAAGAACTAGAGGATCTTCATGCTTACTGGTACTGTAAAAAAGATAATGTGCTAATGAAAGAGACGACTCCCGATCATCAGTTCTTAATTTCAAAGGAAATTGACAACTCGATCCAGGAGGCAATTGAGAATCGAAAGATTAGAGTTGAACAAAAAACTCTAGCCCAAGAAATCGCCCAAAAAGTGCTTAAGTACGAACCAAAGACACAGTTTCCCCTCCTTACAAGGACCCGTTGTCCCATCTGTATGGAAGATTCACTAGCTCCTGTTTATTATCAACCTCACTATGAAGAACCCATAATTCCTCGTTCACAAATTATTTTGCCGTCTCAATATGGACGAACTGACTTGAGAGGCAGCCCCACTGCTCCAATTCAAGTGGAACGACTGAATCCGATAGATATGGTGCAAAATCTCTTTCAAATTCTAAGACAGCATCCACAGATAATGGTTATACCCTTTGTAATTATCATCATTGAGCTCGTATTACACATAATGCTGATCCCTTTCCATGACCTTTCGAGTATTGTTGTGCTCCTTTTTCCAGACGCTTACCAAGAAGAAAGCTTTATTCAGGCCTCTGAGGTGATCTTCGGGATCTCAGTGGATCTACTCATAGAAGGGGTGTTTATTACATCATTATTGGTTTATTTCAAAAGTAAACTTTCAAGGATTGATGAGGAGCAAATATCGTCACCAGGCATTCTCTCTCAAGGGATAGACATTTTTCCGAAAATTCTGATCATAAAACTGATTATTGATGGATTAAATACAGCATTTTTGGTAGTTGGACTGGCTTTACTCATTTTTATAATGATAATTTCATCCAACCCCATTTCCCCTCTATTTGCAACTTTCCTTGTTTTTATTTCCCTTATAGTATCATCATCCCCTTTAGTAGTGGCTGGGATGCTCTTAGTAGTATTTTCATATACTTACCCGAGTATAGTAATGGAGAAGGGAGGGCCAATTGATAGCTTGGTGAGTTCATGGGATTTTGTTAAGAAGAATCTCTGGCCCACTCTAGTCATAGTTTTTTTGTTTACTTATGTTCCCTCTTTCGCCCTTTCGTTTATTTCCCCTGAAATACTCGCTCTAGGTGTTGAGACTATTGTATTACGAATTTTCGAAACAGGCCAACTCCTCTGTTTCCTTTGGGGTTTTGAAACATTTAGAAAGATGCAAGAAAAATCAGAAGTTATCACAAAAACCCCTTACAAATTGCCTGATCAACGTTCCCCCGCATATTTATACATCACACAACCATATTTTTATCGTTCAGAGGATAGAGCTCCCCTAAGAGACAGATTAATAGCCCTTTTAATAGATAGTTGTATAGTAGGGGGATTAACTTATGCCATATGCCTTGGATGGCTTTATCAAGCAGGGAAAGATTATATTCGGGAAGGTCAATCATTTGGAAAAGGACTCATGGGTTTGCGGGTGATTGATTATAATACTGGAATGCCTGCGACTGTTTATCAATCATTTATTCGAAATTGCCTATGTGGTTGTGTTGACGCAAGCTGTTGTTGTCTGGCTGCCATGATTGATGAGGATGGAAGACGCGTTGGCGATCATGTGGCTGGTACAGTCGTGATTAAAGATCAGTAAATGCAAGATTGCATTATAGGCACAAAATTTGCTTGATTTAGAGGATCATCTGAAATAGATATTATATGGTAAGAATCTAGTGGATGTTTTGGTTTGTCAACATCCTGAACTAGAACAACGAAAAGTATTCAAAATAGATCATTAGTAATAGTGAAAAGTATTAACCCGCAAAATCCGACAGAGAAGGGATTTTTTGTTGAAACGAGAGGTATTACGAACTTTTTTCCTCTTCTGTGTCCTGTGTTTCTTACTAGCGAAACCACTGAGTCATTTTCCTCACCCAAAACCACTCACTCCATACCCCAATTATATAAAATTGAGTGGTAATCCCTCAAAGAGGACTGATTATGAACCTCACACACATATAAGCATTACAAGCAATGCTGACTTTAGTACTCAAGCTAGTACAGAAAATTGGCCCGGGAATGGAAGCGAGGGGAACCCATATGTGATTGAGGGACTGATTATTGGCCCTACAAATAGAATTTTAATATATATCCGGGATACAGATCTACATTTTCGGATACAGAACTGTTTCTTAAACCAAGGACTGAAGGGAATCCATTTAATCAGTGTGAAAAATGCTCACATCTCCAACATCACAGTCACAAGTAGTCGATACAGAGGAATTGAAATGTGGGAGGTGGAAAACAGTACACTGTCAAATAGCAGGATCATGAACAATAGTGAGGAGGGAATTTATCTGAGAGACTCAGTAAATAATATTCTGTCAAATAACACAGTCGATAAAAATTTCAGCGAAGGAATAGCACTGAGTAACTCTCAGAATAATCTTCTATCAAATAATACTATCAGCAATAATCGCCCAGCCTCGGGAGTTTTGCTTGTTGACTCTCGAAAGACTATTCTCCTAGGTAATATAATCTTCAATAACAGCAGGGGGATCAATATCGGGAACTATTCTATCGATTCAAATTATTGTCTCGTTTCTAACAACACGGTCACCAATAACACAGAAGTGGGGATTGGTCTCAATTCATCAACCTGCAGGTTGATTGGGAATAATTTTATCAACAATTTTATCAACAATAGTGGATATGGATTATTTTTGTTTGGACGTGATAACTTAGTTCAATTCAATAATTTCTATACAACGAATGGCTCCCAAGCATATGACGGAGGGAGGAATAATAGCTTTGAAAATAACTATTGGAGTGACTGGATAGGGCCCGATGACGATGGAGATGGCATTGTAGACACTCCCTATTCAATCGAGGAAGAAAATTATGACAGGTATCCTGCAACTGCAGCAGTTTTTCATGTACCAAGCCAATTAGTAGTGTTCTTCATCAATCCTAACGGGGGAGAAGTGTTAGCAGACACCGTAGTCATCGAATGGATGATATTCGACCTAAATGGCCATGACATCACATACACAATTGCATATTCTGCAGATGGGGGGACGACATGGATTCCACTGATGACGAAGCTTAATACCTCCTTCTATAGCTGGGACACCAAAACAGTCATGGATGGCTCTGAATACCTAATTAGAATCAATGCTAGCAGTACAGAAGGACTAGAGGGTAATATCACATCTGCAACCACGTTTACAATCAATAATAGACACCATTTACAGCCATTTATAGTCCTTACACCCATTGGAGGCGAGATATATTTCGGCCTCGTCACAATCCAATGGACTCCAGCGGTAGACCTCTTCAATCATGCTGTGACTTATTCTGTCGCATATTCAGCGGATTCTGGCATATCATGGATCTTTCTTACATTGAATCTCACGGCTACAACCTATATTTGGGATAGCACGTTGGTGCCCAATGGCTCCCAGTATCGCATTCGAGTCAATGCCAGTTGTGAGAGCGGAGTGTGGCAGGTAGCTACCTCCGATGCCTTTATACTGGAGAATGAATCCTTATCCAGCTCCTCCTCCTCGACAGAGCCACCATATGATCTTCTTTCTATGTGTATTGATACTCTCATTGATAGTCTGCTTATAATCCAGAGTCTAGGCATAGTTTTCATCTTATCATGGCCTTTATTCCTGCTAGCAGCTGTGGTGATCATCAGTCATCGTCTAGGGGAGGAAAAATGACTGGAGTTTAGTCACTTTCTTCGAAACCAGAGGTATAATGCCCCTAAACTCAAAATTGAAAAATATAGGGAAAAATAGAGGTGAGAGAGGGGGTGGAGGAGGTAGTAACAGTACCACCAGAAGACGAGGTAAGAGAGAGGAAGTGTCAAAGACCAGCTCTAGCAGATAGATGGTGTAAAAGAGGGCTTCTCCATGTAAGGAATCATTGATAATATTGAAAGCTTTTCATTGGTAATAGAGGATATTAACATTCTTGGAGTCTCCTGCTTTCATACCCAAAATCGCCTCGAAGAATCCCGTATTCGGGGGGAGGAAAATGACAGGGAATCTATTAAGAGAACCCTCTAAATATCCACAGTCAACATAGATGATACCATGGTAATATCTCCTATCACCCGACATTATTGTGATTGAAAGAAGCTTTTAGATGACTCTTAAGATTGGCAAATGATTAGCGGGAGAAAATAGATCTACAGTTAATAATCAATTATTTCTTGGTTAGAATTTCGTTTCGCGAGAATTGTCCCAATAAAATAAAAAAATGCATAAAGAAACGGGAGAAAGAATATGGCAATCATGAAAAGGATGCCCATCATGAAAACAAAACCAATGATAGCATCACTTCCACCTGAACTCATAGAAGAACCAATAACCCCAAGCCCAACAATGAATAATCCAAAAGAAACAATAAAGAAATTGAACGCTCCAATTATACCTATTCCAGCAAATGGCCAAAGAAGAATGTTTTGTACGGAGGGATTAAGAATCTGAAGAGAGATAATACCTATACCGATGGTTAAGAAATAGATAATATATCCCACGAACCAGTGTAAACTATTGGGTGTATCTAGACCAGATTTAACCCACTTCCAACCAATATAAATGTTTACAGCAATAGTCGACAAGCTAAAACCACAACCAAGAATCCAAACGAGGAGAGTTTCATTACCAGAAAAGGTACTTAAGTCTAAAAAATCAGGGTTCACTAAAACCAAACAGATAGCAAGTAAAATATTGATACCAAACTGTAGTAACAAGAAGAGGGTAGTATAAATTGGGATACGTCGATCTGAAGCAAGAAAAGCAGTTATCAGGTGTTCAGCTTGAAGGATGAAAATACCTAAAATTATTGGCACTGCAGCTGCTCCACCAAAAATTAAGGCTGGATTTATATAGATTCCATCTTCGGAGGAATCAGGAGATAGTATTTCGGGAATATACGGAATTGCTAGGAGAAATAAAGTGACAAGGTAGCCTCCATACAATATCAGAGCAATAATGAGAAATTTATTCTTTGTAAGGTCAGAAATTCGAAAGGACACGGTTCATTATCTCTCAATTTGTTGTATCTTCGTTTCAATTCAAGAGAAGTGTTCAATATGTCCTTCCATGGTTTTTTCACTGCAAATTTGGCATTACGAAGAACACGACTCTAATCCCAAACGTAATGATTTTTATCCTTCTCTACCTTTTTTAAAGTATAGATCAAACCAACACCACAGCCTAGCATTATAAGGATGCCAAACATCCAATGATGGAGATCTCCGATATGAAATTGGCTTAAATCTGGAAGAAGGCGTTCTGGGAATCCTATATCATCTAAAAATGGAGTGAGGCCTTCCAAAAACGGAATAATGCGGATCTCATCAAGAAAAAGGATAAAGCCAACGATAAACCCAAGACCGAATAAACCATATAATAAAATCTTTTTCAAAGCCATTGTTTCAAACTCCATTGCGTTTTCTGATACATGGTTTTTACAAAATTCAGAAGCAATTAGGTAAAGTAATCTCTCCTTTTTAAGCTTGTCAGGATGAAAAGGCCTTTTATATGTGGAAGATCTTCTTTTGACAAAGGTATGCAGAAATTACACAAAGCAAGAGGTAAAGGGAGACAGGACAACTAACAACAGATAGATGGAAGAGAATAATTATTATAAAGTATAATATGGATGAAAGCGTCATGAAACGGACAAGTGGGTTTCTACAATGGATAGAGGAGAGTTTTACGAACATACAAGAGTTTAGACCTACATTTCCAGGGGAGTTACCATATGCACAGTATTTCGATCTCAGTTTTAAGAGAAAAGGCTCATTTATGAAAGGAAACCAGTGGTACTTCTTCAAAAGATTACCCTCAAACCTGACTTCTGAAGCAGCTCAACATCTCTGGACAGAAAGAAATCAAGTACTCAAAGGAAAAGGCAAAATTCTAAAACTATTAGTGGACTTTATGGTGTTCTTCTATATTTCTGAGGTCTCAGTATCCCCAAATGTCTTGGATAGTCTGGGAAATTTCTATTCGGTAAAAAAAAGCGTTTTTCAGAATGTCCATGAAGTCAATTTCTTTCTAGATACTTCAACGGGACAATATACTCAACCACAGCGAACAGGATATTTTGGCTGGATCCCGCTAAAGAAACTGATAAGAGAAGTTGAAACATTTATCTTTGAACCGTATAACCAGTGGCTTCAGTCAAATCAAGGAACTACAGAACGGATCGTAAAGTTTTGTCACAACTGTGGACAAAATAATCCTGAGGGCTATAAATACTGTGGGAAATGTGGAGCAAATCTCATATTCCACACTTCTGGTAATAAATAACAGGCTTTATAACTTATAAGAGGTATATAAACCTCCAAAATCTTCTAAGTTGAAACCGTTTTACTTAAAAACACCTAAAAATCCTTAAAAAAGGGCATATAAGTTATATCCAAGCCAATATAAACAACAAGCTATAACAGAGTAGATAAATTTATAAGACTGAGAGAATGCAAGAGATCTTTCAAAGAAGGAAAGCACAATGAATCAACCAGGAGAGATAATTTGGAAAAGTGCGGCAGAACTCGCGAAAGAGATTAAAGACGGAAATTTGTCACCAGTTGAAATTTTGGAGGCATACTTAAACAGAATTGAGGAGATCAACCCAAAAATCAACGCAATTGTGACATTAATAGAGGAGAGTGCCCGAAAAGAGGCAAAAAAGGCGGAGGAAAGAGTAGGAGAAGGAAAGGAATTAGGGGTCTTACATGGGGTTCCTATTGTTATCAAAGATAACATACCAGTTAGAGGAGTGAGAACGACTTACGGATCCAAGTTGTACGAGAATCACGTTCCAGAAGAGGATATGATTCTAGTTGAAAGGTTGAGGCGTGCGGGGGCTATTATTTTAGGGAAAACAAATATGCCTGAGTTTGGGTTGATTGGAATCACGGATAATCCCGTTTTTGGAGTAACAAAAAATCCATGGAATACGAACAAAACACCCGGGGGCTCGAGTGGAGGATCAGCAGCAGCCGTAGCAGCTGGTTTGTGTCCTATTGCAATTGGAAACGATGGGGGAGGTTCTATAAGAATTCCTAGCAATTTTTGTGGAGTTTTTGGATTAAAACCACATCTAGGACGGATTCCACGCTATCCAGCATTGCCTGGATGGGAAACAATGTCAGTAGAGGGCCCCATAACTCGAACAGTTGAGGATGCAGCAATCATGATGGATGTGATGACTGGACCAGATGATCGAGATTACTTATGTCTACCTTCAACAAATGTAAACTACCACGAAAAATTAGAAGAAGATATTACTGGAAAAAAATTCGCTTTTAGTCCCGATTTGGGCCAGTTCGTTATAGAAACAGAGGTTGCGAAAGTTATCAGGAATGCAGTATCCTCCTTTCGTAATTTGGGGCATGAAGTAGAAGAAGTAATGGTAGATTTGGTGGATATGGGGGAGGATTTCTTATATCAAATAATTTCTGAAACCGCTGCGGGACTTGAGGCGTTTAGAGAGGAATGGGAGAAGGTTATGTATCCAGCTTATTCTGCGTTCTTGGGCTTAGAAGAGAATTTAAAGTCCGTAGATTTTGTGAAGATCCAATACAAACGCAAGGAACTGTGGGAACAACTCAGGAAACAGGTTTTCAAAAAATATGATTTCTTACTTGCGCCAATAACAGCGGTTCCTGCATTTGATATAGAAATAGGAATTGGACCCTTTGAGGTAAATGGAGAAGGAATTGGGCCTACTGGTTGGTTATTAACTTTTCCATTCAACTTCACGGGCCAGCCTGCAGCTTCGGTTCCATGTGGATTCACGAAGGACAATCTTCCAGTAGGGCTTCAGATCGTAGGGAATCGCTTTGACGAACTGGGTGTCCTTCAAGCGTCAAGAGCTTTCGAAAAAGGATTGCCGTGGAGAGAAAAGAAACCATCCATCTGACAGACAACTTAATACCCCCAGAAAGCGGAATGACAAAGGATCAACTTTGATCGATGGTTATTCATTGGTGGTCGGGAAAAGAATAACGCCTAGAAACACAATCGTATGCCTGCGGAAAATTGTTTCATGCTAGTTTATAAAAAAGTGGGGAACATATCAAGTGAAAAGCTAAGAAGAGGCAGAAACGAATGAATAACCAAGAAGGACTGGAGAGGCTAAATAGGCAAATAGCATTTTATTATCAGATCTTAAAGGCGAGCTGGACGGAAACTACAGTATTACACAACCTTAAACAGAAAGAGAAGGAACGACAACAGCGCTACCATGATGCAGTTGACCAATTCCTGGGCTTTAAGAATTAACGTACTCATTCACTAGCTTAGAACCAACATAGCACTTTATGCGTCTTTATTTTCAAGATACCTTTGCAGTATCAATTCAATGAAACTTCATATATTAGGAGGTGATGGAATGATGGTTGTGTTCTACTTGAAACTGACGATTTCTTACGCTATCTGACAAAAAATCTCAATTTTTACAATCTCTGGGAGCCCTGGTGCGATTAGTGGGAGCTATGAAGACTTTTAACTCTCTTTATTCTAAGGTTTTATCCTCATCACAATACACTTGTAGGTCAGAGAATTTCATACCCCCCAACCACATTGATTAAAAAATTAATTACGTCTTATCTAATACCAATTGATCAACAGGATAATGAAAAAAATGGCGAAAATAATTGTGTTAGGAGGATCTGGTGTTGTAGGGCGGGTAGCGGTTAAGACTCTTACTACATTTTCTGAATTTTCAGAAGTGATCATAGGAGACATTAACATCAAGAAAGCCCATGAACTAGCTGAAGAAATAAATTCAGACAAAGTTTCAGTTTGTGAAGTCGACGTCACCGACCAAAAAATCCTTCAGAACACAATAAAGGATGTTGATATCGTTTTAAATTGTGTCGGCCCCTTCTACAAATTTGGTCCTCTTATTCTAAAATCAACAATAGAAACAGGAAGAAACTATGTTGATATTAATGATGATGTAGACGCGACACAAGAAGCTTTCAAGATGGATAATGATGCAAAAAAGATGAATATTACTGCTTTGATTGGGATGGGTAGTTCTCCTGGGATAACGAATTTATTGGCAAAATTCGCTGCTGACCAATTGCTTGAGGAAGTGAATTCGATTGATCTCTATCATGCACATGGGGGGGAACCATTTGAAGGATCAGGGGTAATTTATCATCGAATTCACTCTATGAGTATTGATATCCCGGTTTTTCTTGAAGGCAAGTTTGTCTCTGTGGGTTTCTTTGACAAAAATGGAAGAGCATTAGAAGAGGAAATCGACTTTTTGAAACTTGGAAAATATCGTGTCCATCCATATCCACATCCAGAAACAATCACTCTCCCTAAATATATCAAAGATATCAAGCGAGTCACAAACAAAGGCACAGTTATCCCCTCTGAGTATTTCTATCTGATCACTAACCTGGTTGAGCTAGGACTTACCGATGAAGAACCAATTAATGTGAAAGGAAACATTATCACACCCCTTGATTTCACCACGTCATTCATCATTAAACACAGAGAGAGAATATTAAAGGAAACAAATTTTGGCTCCCAACGGGGTTGCGTAAAGATTGTTGTGAAAGGGAAAAAAGATGAAAAACCTCACACATATATATTTTCATTGGCATCAGAGACCCAAGCGATGGGAGAAGCAACAGGTATCCCTGCTGCTATTGGCGTTGTACTTCTAAATAGAAAAAAAATAACAAAGAGGGGAGTTTTACCACCAGAAGCTTGTGTCAATCCTCTAGACTTTTTAAATGTCATGCAAGAACATCTTGGACTTGACACTGCCAGTGGAAAAGGTTCACCTTTAACAATTGAATCCATTGACGAAGAGGGAAATAGTGAAATAATTACTTTATAGTAAAAAGGATAGTTATGTCAAACCAAAACAGCAAATATGTATTGGCATTCGATCATGGAACATCAGGTGTAAAAGCTGCCATTTGTTCGATGTACGGAGAAGTTTTAGATTTTGTTTTTAAAAAAATACCAGTATATCTGGTAGGAAAGAGTGGTGCTGAACAAAATCCTGATGAATGGTGGAACGCTATAATCGCAACTACACATCAGCTGATTGATAAAGAGATAGTTCCCATTGATAATATCGTTGCGATATCTTGTTCAAGTCAATGGTCTGGGACAGTTCCTGTAGACGCTGATGGAAATCATTTGATGAATGCAATTATCTGGATGGACTCGCGAGGTGCCACCCACCTTAGAAAAACATTGAAAGGTTTCCCAAAGATTTCGGGGTACCCATTGAAGGACATTATTAGATTTATTTATAAAACAGGTGGCGCACCAGGATTATCAGGGAAGGATCCAATTTCGCATATATTGTATATTAAAAATGAACTTCCTGAAATTTATGATAAAACCTACAAATTCCTCGACTGTGTTGATTTTTTAAATCTAAAATTCTCAGGAAAATTCGCGGCGTCTATTGGTTCGATTACCCTCCATTGGGTCACAAATACCCGTGATATCAATAATATTAAGTATGATAATTCCTTGATAAAACGTTTTAAACTTGATAGAACCAAATTACCAGAACTAAAAGATCCTACAGAGATTTTAGGAACCATAAAATCGACTGTTGCAGATAAATTAGGTATTAATCAAAATACAAAAGTAGCAATGGGTGCTCCCGATTTACTTTCTGCAATAATTGGTTCAGGAGCAGTAAAAGATTATCAAGGGCATGTATATATTGGAACTAGTTCCTGGGTTATTTGTCACGTTCCCTATAAGAAAACTGATATTTCTCACAATATAGTTTCAATCCCTGCAGTTATTCCTGGAAAATATTTCGTTGTCAATGAACAAGAAAGTGCTGGAGCTTGTTTAAATTTCTTAAGGGACAATATTTTCTATATTAATGATGAAGACTACTTTGGAAATCCTGCTGCGTATGAAATATTTGATAAAATTGTAGAAGATACCCAAGTTGGGAGTGGTGGAGTCATCTTTACTCCTTGGCTTTATGGAGAACGAACACCTATTGAAGACCATACGGTTCGTGGGGGTTTTTTTAATCTTTCTTTAAACACCAAAAAAGAACATTTAATCAGAGCAGTATTTGAAGGAGTAGCTTATAATACCCGCTGGATTTTAAGATATGTTGAAGCCTTTATTAAGAGAAAAATGGACCCCTTGAACATTATTGGAGGTGGTGCTCAATCTGACGTATGGTGCCAGATCTATGCTGATGTTTTGAACAGAACTATTCAACGTGTTAAGGATCCAATTCAAGCAAACGCAAGGGGAGCCGCGTTTATTGCTTCTGTTGCTTTAGGGAACATTACTTTTAATGATATTCCAAACCTAATTCAGTATTCTACAACTTTTCATCCAAATCCAAAGCATGTTAAAACTTACAACCGACTTTTCCCAGAATTTTTAACAATTTATAAGAATAATAGAAAAATGTACAAACGATTGAACTGAATATCTAACGAAATATAAAGACATCTGACCGCTGGTACTCTATTTGAGATACCTGTAACTTATAAAGAACGTAAGCAAAGCAATATTCTATAAATTAGATTCTTAATATTTCCGAAAACTGTGAGGGTGCTGTTGATAAACGCAAGCAATGATAAATTTTTAATAAGACGCCTTTCTGAGTTATTAAGTTGATCTAAACACGATACTCAAAATGGAGAAATGGATAAATAAAAAAACACCTATTGTATACTTTTGCTTATCTTTATACTGATTTTAGGGAATTCCACTCTAATAAAGGTCAATTTTAATCCCTTAAAACACGATATCTTTCTATCAGGTATCATCATAAGAAAAAAGTTTGATTAAAGTAGAATCCTAACGAAAAAATTTCTCGCTTATAAAAAGGAAGTTCCGATCGTTTGTACAAAATTGAAGTTGGTAACTCCTTCAAATTTCTAGGGAAATGAGATTGGGAAGTACCTCAAAGTAACTATTATCAGCGAATCAGGAACAGTTTAAATTAAGGAAAAATAGGATGTTCAAATCCCAAACGGATTTCTATGCACTCTTCATATTTATGGATTTTAAAATGT
>JBHLPG010000254.1:0-5815 GCA_048939725.1 Promethearchaeota archaeon
TCTTATTGGAAGGAATTTCTGACCTCACAGCTAATTATATTCATTCTGGTCTTCAAGATACTTCTTTGGCTGATCAACTCTTGGTTAAAGGAGTAAGAATCATTTATAGGGGGGAAAAAAAACCTACAACCCAAAAACGAAGATCGGGCGGTTTAGATCAGTTTATCAACACGGGTGATGTTACACCTGCTTCTTCAGAGAATCAAAAGCCTTTAAGAACTGTATATGTCACTGGAAAAGTCTCAGGAATGTCTAAAAGGGATTTGAAAGAATTTGTTGGTCAATTTGGATATGAATGGGCTTCACTTTCAAAAAAACTTGATTTATTAGTAATAGGGGAAAATCCAGGAACAGCAAAACTAGAGAAAGCAAAGAAGTATGGACTTACCATCATAACATGGGATGAATTCAGGAAGGAATTATCTTAAAGTATAGTTAATCAATTATTAAATCCTGTAATCTGATGTTGTAAACCTTTAGCATCAAAGTTAAATGTCCTTTAGATCAACCATGGTGTTTCTAATTGTCTTCACTAATATCTTATTTGATGGTCTGGTTTCCCCTCTCTATCATTTTTAATTTACCACTTCTTTTCATTAATCTGAAAAAACAATACCTTACAGTTCCTTTTGGAATATTGACTGGAGCTATACTTGGTGTCTCGTTGTTTGTGATACAACCTTTTTTTTGGATTGTACTATGTGTTTTCTTCTTTAGCTCATCTATCCTCACAAAATTGAAGGCCAAAGAAAAACAAATAACAACTTCCAATTTTGCTAAAGGTTCTTCAAAGCGTGATGCATTACAAGTAATTGCTAATGGTATAATACCTTTGTTATTTGCCTTTAGTTATTTCTTCTTTGAGGTTTTCCCTAATTTAACGTCCAATCATACAAATCCCCATGATCCCTTTTCCCCCCTATTTATCGGTGTTTTTGTGGCTTTTGCGGTTCATACAGCAGATACCTGGGCAACAGAAATTGGTATTCTTTCAAAAAAACGTCCACGTCTTGTAACTAATCTTAGACAAAGCGTCGAACCTGGTACAAGTGGAGGGATTACTTTGAACGGCTGCTTTGCATCTCTTTTTGGAGCTAGTCTAATTGCTACAACTTATTTAATATCAGTGCTTATAATTTCTTTAGAGGGAATTAACCAAAAATTATTAGTTTTTACTATCATTGTTGTGATAGGAGGATTTCTGGGATCAATAATCGATTCGATCGAAGGTGCAGCTATCCAAGGTATTTATTATTGCGATCATTGTGAAAAAGAAACTGAATCAAATCCCCATAAACGATGTGGAAATGAGACAAGACTATATCGTGGAATCAAGATTTTTAACAATGATTTTGTCAACTTGAGTTCAGCACTAATCCTTGCTTTTAGCATTAGCTTAATAATTTCGCTATCTTTTTGAGTATACATTGATTTTATTAAATTACAAGTCTGTCCTTTTATTAAATCTCACTTTTTTTCTTATTAACAGAAGATTTCATCAATTTGCGTATTCAAAAAGTTAATTTTAATAAGGAGCATAACAACAACGGAAATATAAAGCTTAATAACTTGATCTGAGTGATAAATTATGTTCGAAGCTGAATCAGATGATCTACGAACCATAAAAGCCCTTCCACTCTGGATGGGATTTTTAGCGGCTGTTATTGCGCCTATCATCATTGCCCTTGTTTTTGCAATTCTGGGCGCTCAAAAGAACGCGCTACTACTCCAACTAGAGCTGATTGTAGTAGCAATTGCCTTCTGCCTAACTGGGATCTTAACCCGCTCAAAACTATTAGGACTCCTAAGCATTATTGCTGCGCCTATCTCATGGGTTGTTCTATTTTTTGCTTCTACCTTTACAGGTGGTTGGTTTGTTAATCCATACGGATTACTATCGGAACTTGCAGGTCCTTTAGCATCATTAACTAAGAGCGGCCTTGTTGATCCAGATATCGCCAGTTACATGAATGCAATCACCCAAATTGCTATCATTGCTGATTTAATAATTTTAGAAATTATGGCTTTCTTCCTAGGATTCTTTCTATCTACTTTGGCAACAGGTATTTGGACGAAAAAAGGAGAACTTTCTATTCTCTCAGTCATTGTAAAACCTATTGCAGCAGTTTTCACCATCATCATCCTCATTACTGTCCCCTTAGTATATCATGGAATTGCCAATTTTGCTGATGGTGGAATCTCATTAGTAGCAGGCGCAGGTGAATTATATGGTGCCTTTGGAGTTGAAGGAGGTATTGGTGGAGGTGGTGCTCAAAACGGTGGTATTCCAATCGATTTGACTGATCCTGACGTGCTGGAAGAACTAACTGCAGCTTGCCAGCGTGCTGCAAAATGGTTTACACGTTCAGCCTATAAATTTGACCACGTTCAAGGCAATTTTTACACCAGAGTTCTTATGCAACTCCTTCCAGATATTGTGCAAATAGAGGGTATTAACGTAGAGAAATTGGATATGTTACTGGATATTGCAGATATTCTAGCAATTGTAGCAGAAGAAGCACCCAACCTCATACTCGGTTACTATTATCTAACAGACGGATTCGATCGTACTTTTTCAATTCTGGCAGAATCTGATATAGGGGGAGGTACTGGCAGTTCGACACTTATTGCAGAAGCTACATATGATCCTGAATTCAATGCTGGATTAGAGAATATTTCTACTGCAATTGACTATTTCGATGAATCAAAGGAAGGAGTAGAATTAGCATTGGAATCAGCAGTAGATATGATTGATGAAGTTTTTACTGGAGAAGGTGGATTCGGGGATGTTAGTACCTTCGTGGAAGATGCCCAAATAGGTTATGGGTTAATCCTAGAAGTTGCTGAAGCAGCTGTTGATTTCCTGAATGCTACTTATAAGACAGTTCTCGCAGTGGAGGATTTAGGTGATTCTGATTTTGAAGGCGCTAATCAATGGATGGGTGATGCATCTAATGACTTATCTGACGCGAATGATACTCTTCGAGGAATTGATACCTCTGATCTTGACCCAAATTCTGCGTTACCCTTTTGGGGAACAGTTGAAATCATCGCTGATATGACTGAGCTTCTTACCTACTTTGCAAAAGCAGCAACCAATGGGACAGAATGTTACATGGAGATTGAAGACATCGTTGTGGCTCTCAATACTATTGATTTTGGTGATGACGATCTCACTACTATCAGTGAAGAGTTAAATACTCTTTCAACTCAAGCAGCTAATGCACGAATAACTTTTGCTGGAGCTAGATACAACATTGGTAACGCGACGGACCTAAGTGACAGCTTTGTTAGTAAAACATATGGAGAAATAATTGATGGATCCCTTAAACCCATGCTAACTGAATTTGGTAACATGCTTGACCAGTTTCAAACGAATGTTACTGAAATTTCTCACCTACTCACAGCTTTGGATTTCACTCTCTCATCAGCCTATTCTTTTACTGAAGGTTTGAATTTATTCAATTCGACATATAATGAAATTAGAACCGCTGTGGGAGATAATGGAACATTATTCTTCGAAAGTTTCAGTACCGATCCAGATATTGACAAATCAATTGCCTATATGAATTATGCAATATACAATGCAACCGATGGATTCGAAGAGATTGGTTTCACCTCAGTAATTTCACCTACCATCACAATTGCATGGAAAAATACCTTACATTATCCATGGCCCCCTGATGAACCTGATGACGAGCTCACAGCGCCCGTAAAATCATTAGCAGGTCTTGCAACTGGTGCTAGAGATGCTATCATAACATTAAAACTAGCAACAGCATTTCTGGCCCAAGAAGCAAGCGCTAAGCTAATCAATGATTTGTTTGATAGTATGGACGAGGTCGGATTCGAACAGATCTTTGGTGGGTAATGAAACAAACCGCCATTCCCCCTTTTTCTTTCTTTTTAAGCCAGATTTCAATCGTTTTTTCAATCCAGAAAAGATCTCTGAATTTAACTTCCTTTTCAAGTTTAATGTCTGAGCTATGGAATTAATATGAATATATGTATTCGACCCAGCTGAAGAGGATTTTTATAATGATTTACGCAATCAATCCTGAATGGAGAACACATAGATGTCGTGATGTTATAAGGGATAACGATGGATTAGAAGTACTAATAGGAGGCTTTGTTCAACAAATTCGCGATAAAGGTCGCTTAATCTTTTTGACAATTCGTGATTCTCAAGGAATTTGCCAGGTAACGCTGCACGAAAAAAAGGCTATCCCTGAAGTTTGGCAAACTTGTAAAGAACTGTCTCTTGAGTCAGTTGTCTCTATCAGAGGAACTGTAAAGGCTGATCCACGTTCAAAATTAGGTGCTGAACTAATACCATCAATGATCCACATTCATTCAAAAGCAGCCTTGAAGTTTCCTATTGACTTAACAAAAAAGAAGACCCAAATGGAAATCGATACTATATTTCGATATCGAGAACTTTCAATTAGAGATCCTGAAGTTGTAGCAGTATTAGAGCTTAAGAATGTCATTGCTCGTGCTATCAGGAATTTTTTCCAAGACAAAGGATTCACAGAAATTTTTACTCCCTTAATTCTTGCTACATCAACTGAAGGCGGAGCTGAACAATTTCAACTGGATTATTTTGGACACCCTGCTGTCTTAGCTCAGAGCTGCCAATTCTATAAACAAGCCGCTCTCTCTTGCCATGAAAAAGTCTTTGGTATTATACCCTCATGGAGAGCGGAAAAATCCCATACGCCAAAACATATTACTGAGTTTTGGCAAATTGAAAATGAAATCGCTTTTGCTACAGAAAAAGAAATTATTGAAGTTCAAGAAGACCTCATTATTTATCTTTTAACTTATGTTCAAGAGGAGGGAAGAACTCAGCTAGAAATGCTGAATCGAAAAATTACAGTTCCCTCTAAACCATTCAAACGAATCCCTTTTTCTGAGGCCAAAAAGAAATTACAGGAGCTTGGTGTTGAAACAGATCCGAATACAGATCTTGGTGCTCCAGAAGAAACAGCATTATCGCAAGCTTTCACTGATCCCTTTTTTATTACGGAATTTCCCACACATCTTAGAGGTATCTATTATTCTACTGATCCTGAGAATCCAAAAATTACTCTTTCTTTAGATCTTGTGGCTCCAGAAGGCTTTGGGGAGCTCTCGAGTGGAGGAAAACGAGTTTCAGATTACAAACTCTTAACTTCGAGGATTAAGCAGGCAGGATTTAACTTGGAGGATTTTGAGTGGTATCTTCGTATGTTTAAATATGGTATGCCTCCCCACGCAGGCTTTGGATTAGGTTTCGAACGATTGATTCGATGGATCGCAAACTTAGCTCATATTCGACAAGCATCTATGTTTCCAAGAACTCCAGAAATCTTCCAGCCCTAGAATTAAATATAGACCGATGTAGCAGAACTATGAATATCCAGGCAAGAAGAGGAAAAAATCTTCCTATTCTTTTGTATTTTCGATACTCCATGAAATCATGAAGTGCTCGCTGTTCCATTCCTGATGCTTGAGCTTTAAATCTAATGACAACTTGAGTAAGCGATAATGAGGATAGAAAAAAGGTATTTTTCCAGGTGAAAAGAGACCATTTCATTGCTTCCATTGAAAATTTCGCTATCTGTGAGTAGAAAGGAAATATAAATAGAGCTCCTATTGCTAATAACCAGTTCATAAAAAATGAACGAATGATATCATAATTAGAAATTATAGGAATCGTTTGCCAATCTTGGAATACGTTTTTTCCCCATAAAACTCGATGTTGTCTATATAACGACAACCATACTGAATTTTGAGGTGCTAACAAGGCACCCATGACTGAATTAACGTTGAA
>JBHLPG010000032.1:0-23375 GCA_048939725.1 Promethearchaeota archaeon
AAGCGTCTACCACTCGGTGTTGGTTCTCTGCAAACTCTTCACTGATGGCTAATTTTTTCCATTCTTCAAGGTCCATACCTGCAGGATTAAGTGTGGTAAAAACACGTACTTTACCATCTGTGGCCATGTCAGCTAACCATGCCAAGCCTGGTTCATTTAAATTGGCGTAACTTACACCAGCAATCTGAACTGATGTTATGTCTATCAGTCGCTTAGCACCATAAATATCCCCAAGCGTGACTAGAATTTCCATGGCTTTTTGCGTGGCCTTTCCGTGCTTCCCTGCCGCCATATCTTGTTCTTCGCTTGTTAATTCCATTTAATAATCTCCTCAGTTTTACACATAATCGTTTAAGTCAACTTTAGGAAACTCTGCTCGTGCAAAGCTTTTCCCCTTGGTCACCAAAGGTGCTGTGAAATCAAATCCGATCTTATTAGTGATTTTTGTCCCTGGTTCTGCACTGGGGTCTAGGCTTGAACCTGGTTCCTTTCCCATGTCCACTAGATCTCTTTCCGCCTGAAAGCGAGTTGCCATTGACCATTCCACCTCTAAGGGGTTGTAGATATCAATATCTTTATCGACAACAAATACGTGTTTACAGCTCCGGTGTCCTGCGAAAGCAGCGTGGATAGCTTTCTTCCCATCTTCTTCATCCTGCTTATCAATTTTTACAATGGCATGAAGCCAAGAGGAACCACCAGGGTTCACATTTACGTCCAAACACTTTATTCCCGCTTCATTTACAGATTTGAAAATGGTAGGCTCACGGGGCATCCCCATAAGAACCTTATGTTCTAAAGCACCAGGGACAAGAGCCTGCCACACTGGGTTTTTCCTATGAGTTATTTTTTTCACTTCAAAGACTGGTTCATCGCGTGTAATATCATATGTCTCAGTTAGATCAATGAATGGCCCTTCTTCTGCACGATCCTTCATGAATACCTTTCCTTCGAGGACTACCTCACATCCCGCTGGAATTAAGAGATCAACAGAGTGAGCTTTTGTTACTTCAGTTTTTGCAAGAGCATTTGCAATTTCTAATTCATTGATTCCTGTTTTAACAGATGTTGCGGCGGCAACAAGAATATTGGGGGTGTTTCCAACACAATAAGCCGCCTCCACTTCTCCTGATCTTTCAAGAAACTTGTAAAAATCACGTCCCTTGATAATCCGCGTACTCATTCGGTTTTCAGTAATTTGCATGGCTCGATGAAAGTCAAGGTTTTGACCAAATTCTGGGTCTTTAGTCACAACAACTGCAGAAGAGATGTATCTACCACCATCTCGTTCATTGTGTTTTAAAATGGGAAGTTGATCTAGATTAACAGCGTCCATAATTATTTCCTGACACGGAGCACCACTAATTTCCTCAGGAGGGCTTCGATCATCTATTGCTGTTGTAAGTCGGGGAATCAAATCTGCGGTAGTAATTTCAAAATAATCAGCGATGCTTTCTTTCGTACAAAATACGTTACCTGCAACCTGAAAATCTGAATACCCCTTTACATTTTCAAATAAAAGAGGAGTCGGTTCTGCTGCCTTTAAGACTGCTGCTGCTTCTATATCTATACTAACTTCTTTTTCAATTCTGGTAACTTTTCCACTTTTTTCTAATTTATTTAGATATTCCCGAAAGTACATTTTTCCACCTTCTACCTTTGAGCTTATACTCCTATTAGGGTTTTCCATGCGGGGTGACCCGCGTCTATTAGTGCTTTGTACACTTTATCTTGAAGTTCCGATCCAGGGGTTAAAGCAATTATATTTCCTCCTCGGCCAGTTCCTGTTACTTTCGCTCCTAAAGCGCCGTTATCCTTTGCAATTTTAACCATCGTATCTAAAACATCATTAGATACAGTGATCTTTTGAAGTAGATCATGATTTTTGTCCATGAGTTGTCCTACTTGCTCTAGTTCCATGTTTTCAAGTGTTTCTCTACCTTTTTTGATCACTTCTTGATATTCTTTAACTATCCCTTCAAACCACTCAGGGTTCTCTTCTTTCTTTTTCCGAACGTCCCCAACAACAACTGCTGTATTAGCTGTCATTCCTGAGCTTGCAATCACCAATTCAACTGGTTTTTCTAGTTTTATTGTTTCTATTGTGTTTGGTCCCCCCTCGAGATTTCGTACAAAATAAACTAAGCCACCAAATGTGGAGGCTGTATTATCAATTCCACTAGGGGTTCCATGATATCCTTTTTCACCCTCGTAAGCGGCGTTATTTATTTTCTCATCATCCCATCCAAGATTAAATTCATCATTGATTGCTCTCGCAAGGGAAACACAGTTTGCTGCAGAAGCTCCAACACCACTAGCACAAACGAGATCTCCTCCGAATGTTATCTTCAAGGAGGTTTCCTCTAGGTTGACTCCCATGAAATCCAAGACATTTTTTATTGCCACTTTTTGTTCATCAAACTTCTTTTCCTTATATCCAGGGACTTCTGGTCGGTTATCATATAGTTCGTACCCTTGTCCATCTTTAGATTCCACAACACATGTAGAGGAATCACCTATTGCAGATGCCAGCGCAGGTACACCATATACAACAAAATGTTCTCCAAATAAAATGGTTTTTCCATAACCAGATCCTTTACCAGTCACTTTTTGTCACCAGATCCTTTCTTTCATAAAATATTTAGATAATTAATTACTTTTTATCAATTTCTAAGTGGAGCTAAAAAATTCTTCTGACTGCAAAAGGCAAAATGAAACCTTTTACCTCATTTCCTGATGCTTTAACGACTCTATATCGATATAACATGACATTCTGGTAATAATACTTCTCCTACAATTCATAGATTTCAGAAAATTTTAGGGAGTTTTTTGATTCACTAATAATATTCTCAATCCACTTATGATGGCACAATCAGAGAAAGGTTGAAATAATTGGGTTCTATTTTGGATAAACATGAAAACTCTTTCAGATATTGATGTAGAAGGAAAAGTCTGCTTAACTCGTGTTGATTTCAATTCTCCATTAGATGAGAATAACCATCTTCTTGATGATACCAGAATTAAGGCTCATGCGAAAACAATCAAACGTATCGCTGACAATAAGGGAAAAGTTGTTGTTATTGCTCACCAAGGACGGCCAGGCAGTTCTGACTTTACTAAACTTCAATTTCACGCCGAGAGCTTACAGAGAATCTTAGGAAATAACTATAATGTGACCTATACCCCCTTTACTCATGGATCTAAAGTAGAAATCATGATAAGTTCATTGAAACCTGGAAATATTCTTGTATTGGAAAATGTACGAATGGTAGAAAATGAAATGAAGAAGAAATCGGCAGAAGAACATGCCAAGGATCCTTATATCCAAAGTTTAGCCAGGGTAGGGGAGATTTTTGTGAACGATGCGTTTTCTGCCGCACATCGATCGCACGCGAGTTTAATTGGGTTTACTGGACTAATGCCTTCTGTTGCTGGATTAATTATGGAACATGAGGTTGCCAATCTGCAAAGAGTTGTTGATAATCCAGAAAAACCATGTATCTTCATTTTAGGTGGAATAAAACCAGAAGATTCCTTCAAGGTGGCAGAATATGTTCTAGAAAATGATATTGCTAATTCAGTTTTAACTGGTGGTACAATCTCTCAACTTCTTTTAGTCACCATGAATAAATCCTTGGGTAAGCCTACCATGGATTTTTTGGAGAAGAAAAATCTTCTCCAGTTCCTTGAGGTTGCTAATAAACTAAAAACTCGTTTTGGAGAACAGATCAAAACTCAGATTGATTTTGCTGTTGATGAAGGCGGACGCAAGCTTTACTCACTGGCAGATCTTCCTCTTGAAGCACCTATTTTAGATATTGGTGATCAAACAATAGAAGAATACGAAAAATTTATCGAACAAGCTTCGACAATAGTTTTAAATGGCCCTATGGGAAAATTTGAAGAACCTGGGTTTGAAAAAGGAACTTTTGCTGTTTTCAAAGCTATGGAAAAATCTCACGGATTTTCTTTAGCAGGTGGAGGACACAGCGTATCAATTATTGAGAAAAATAACATTAAACTGTCGTATGTGAGTACCGCTGGAGGTGCTATGATTCAGTTCTTGATGGGAAAACCTCTCCCAGCCATAATAGCTCTGAATGCAACTTAGATTGCTTTTATCATTAATTATTAGGATTTATAGAATAGGAAGAAATAAAAAGCAAATTAGAGTAAAAAATTACAAAAGAAGTAAAATGCGGGTTTGAACATGACTGATTCTAAAGAGATTGAACAGCTTAAAGCAGATCTAGAATTGGTTACTAAAACGGCTAAGGTGCTTGCAAATAAGCTGGAAAAAATCGCTCAAAAAGCTGAACAACTTTTCGCTTCGGTAGAAGGCATATCGGTTACCCCCCAAATATCCTCACAAGAAGTCCAATCTACTTCGAGTCCAGCGCCTGCCCCAACTCCCTCTGCGCAGGTTGTTAGTTCAGGGGGAGGCACGAAAACGGGACGACTTCTGGATTCTTTTTTAGGTCAAGTTCAGACTGTGACTAAGGGAAAGGAGATAGCTAAATTGTTATCACGGTTACGAGATCAGGTTATGCAGTCTGCAGAGGTTGGTTTTCATCCAGCATTTCATGAGATGGGAAGATATGCTGACCAAATCAAGAATATAAACGAAATAACTGCAGCGGAGAAGGAACAGCTTTTTGAAAAAATTTATGATTGGAAATCACGGCTGACGGGGTAATCCCATCTCCTCCTCAGAGGACTCGAGACAGGCAATTCCAAAGTAAGGAATTCATCCTGACCTCACGTGTTTTCCGCATTTATTACAGAAAAAAGCGTTTTGGGGGATCATGGCTCCACAAGATGGACATTTTTGACGGTTTTCATAGAAGCTCTTGCTAGCACTAAAAAATTGATCCTTCTCTTCCTCATCTTTCGATTGAAATAATGATGTGTTAAACGGTGAGAATGCTGATGAGGTAGGATCTTCTGCTTTTGATGGTGGAAAAGGGCTATTTAATGGTGAATATTCCTCAGTATTGTCTTGATTGTTTAACCGCGTTGTTAGGTTCTCAAGTTGGTTGGTAATCTGAGACATATAAGGAACGAAAGGACAGTTGGGTATGGAATTTCCTTCAAAAGTATTTTGCTGTGAAATGGACTCTGGTGAAAAGAGCTTAAATCCGATTTTCAATCCTTCAGAACCCTCAGTTATTGCTATTCCTTGTTCCAACAACCCTCTTATGACTTCTTTGGCCGAATAAGCCCGCCCCTTTACTATGATCTGGCCTGAAATCTGATCGAAAGGATTATTCATACTTAAGAGTCCTCAAATATGAAGGACCTTTGATGAATTAGAGAATTCATAACATTACCGTAATATCGTTTAGATCTTCCTAAACGATAAAAAACTTAAATTGGGATTTTTATCAAGATTAACCAGATTCCAAACACTTAAACCAAATCTATTGGGAGGAAAATAAGGAAATTTTCAAAAGGAGTGACTAGTAATTGAACCACAATGTATTTTATCGACAAAATTTTAGGAGGTTTTTTAAACTAAAAAGTGGAGGAGGACAATAGTAACAAATATGATCATAGTTAATATAGAGGTGAAAGAATGCCCGCTGCTTTTGTGTTAGTTAATGCTGAGATCGGATCTGAAGACGAGGTCCTTGAGGACTTAAAATCCACTAAAGGGGTCGTGGGTGCGTGGATTGTTTATGGTGTTTATGACATTGTAGCCAAAGTTGAAGCCGATACCATGGACGAATTGAAAGAAATCATTACAAGTAACATTCGTGGACTAGATAATGTCCGTTCAACCTTAACCATGATTGTAGTCGAAGGAGCAAATGAATAGACTTCATTCCCCTTCTTGACTGGACCTTGATGGTAGCATTCAAAACACTAAGTCCAGTCTTTCTTTTTTTGATGATGTTTTTCGAAGCGAAGACTAAATTATCTTCTGGACTCTAGAATTCTTTGCTTTTATTTCTAAGAAAAGAGAAGATTTCGAGGGATCATTCCTGAAAGAGCTATTAAGAGGTATAATTTGGCTACTTGGCCAGGGTTTAGATTGTAATGTGTTTATTATCGAATCCAAGGGCGAGTCTTTGATGATTGATTCAGGCTTAGGTCTTGGCTTTGGAGGCCAAAAAAGTAGCACTGAAATCTTAAAGGATGCTATTTCCAATAAGAATATTTCACAAATTTTGTTAACTCATGGACATATTGACCATGTTGGCGGTATTATGGCTCTCCAATCCGAAATTGAACTAGAGGTAATCACATCAGAAATCGAAGCCCAACATTTGAAGACGGGAGACAGTTCCTACATCGAGCCATTTATGGGCTCACAATGTCTCCCTATCGAAATCACTAAAGAATTAGTTGAAGGAGATGTCTTAAATATCGGTGATTTCTCTTTTCGGATACTGCACACTCCTGGTCATACTCATGGATCAATTTCCTTATGGGATGAAACTAATCAAATCTTAATCAGCGGAGATACTGTTTTTCCACAGGGTTCTTTTGGCAGAACTGATTTACGAACAGGAAGTAGCGAACAAATGGTCTCATCACTAGAACGCTTATCTAATTTAGATATTCAAGTTCTCCTTCCTGGTCATATGCCCCCAGTGATGTCTTCATCTGGTTCTCCTCTAAATTCAGTGAAACAGTCATTCCAAAATGCCCGGATGATGTTGTCGTACTATTGAAGAAATTTGATTGCATGTTTCATCTATTGAATTCTCATCATTATAGACTTCAACAACTTTCTGTTTGGGGAAAAACTCTATAGCTTCATAATATACAACATTCATAATTTCTGCTTCAAGATTCGATTCAATTTTATCTTTAGGATAGTTTCGGGAAATTAAACGTTGTTTAAGGATAGTTATCCCACAACGTAATACAATAATGAGTTCAAAGACGTCTTTTAGAGGAATGATTCCTCCAACTAAGCATAAACGCTTATTATCAACAACTATGGATTCTAAGTGAGGAATTAATAATTCATCATCAATTATTACAGAATCACGATTGATATCATACCCTAGATAGAATCCTTTCTCAAGGACCAGTGTGTTTACCTCTAAATAATCAAGAGACAGTTGTTGAGTAAGCTTCTGTGCCACAGCTGTCTTTCCAGTTCCCGTTACTCCAGTAATGTATAAACGAAGTGGAGAAAGCTCCGACATGAGGTAAACCTTGAACGACAGGTATATTTCTTTAGCTTTAAAACTTTGATTTAATCATTAGAATTATGAAGGAAAAAAAGCTATTTGGGTTTGAATCGTGGGTGCATCTATTTCAATTTTTGCCGAAAAACCTTCTATTGCGCGAGCTCTCGTTAAAGCTTTTTCTATTGTTTATAAACTCAAATTTAAAAGTCGAAAAGGCAAAACGAGATTTAATTATATATTTGAAAGCACGATATCAACTCATGAAATCCAATTTAAAATCGAAAAGGATGAATATCGTCTTCGTAAGAAAGATCAGCTCATTATATCAAGTGTGACTGGACATATCCTTAATTTTGATTATCCTCCACCTTTTGATAAGGATACTAACTGGCATAATTCAGATCCTCTTGACATGATAGAACTTACTCCTATTGAAATCCCAATTAAAAAAAATATGGTTTCTCATGTTGAGGAAATTGGAGCATCTTCAGATGTAATTGTTATTGCTACTGATTGGGATGGTCATGGTGAGTCTATTGGCCGTCAAATTCTAGAAATCGCTACTCGACAGAACAAAAAACTTCGGCATGGAAGGATGCATTTTACTAGTACTAGTCCAAATTCTTTGAAGATAGCCTTTGAAACCCAGACAGATCTTAACTGGGATTGGATTAAACAGGTTGATTCTCTTAGAAAGCAAGATTTGCGAATGGGTTCTTCCATAACACGATTCCTAACTGTTGGAATCCAAAATCAGGGAATAAATCGAATGATTTCTTATGGTCCTTGTCAAACAAGTGTCCTCTGGTTAATAACAAACAGATTTCTAGAAAATAGGAGTTTCACTCCTACAAAATTCTGGAAGCTTTCAGTTAAAATTACTACATCGGAGGGGCCATTATTTTTAGATTGGAAAGGCAATCCTGTAAGTGAAGAAGCAGCAGTCGATACATTGTTATCCACATTAAAAGAATTTTCAGAAGGGATCATTACAGAATATAATGAAGAATCGGCAACTTTCAAGCGTCCTTTACCGTTAGATACTGATACTCTTGAATCAAAATGTGCTCAGTTCTTCAGAATTAGTCCAAAACAGGTAGCAGACATTGCTGAAAGGTTATACAACAATGGATTCATTACATATCCCCGTACAGAAAGCTCATTTTATTTAGAAAAAGACTTGACAAATTTAGTAGAGAATTTTATTTCTCATAACGAATTTGGTTCTATTGCAAAAGAGTGCATTGCCCTTGAGGGGGTAAAAAATCCCAGTAAGGGAAGATTTACTAAAGATCATGAACCAATTAAGCCTGTAAAGGCAGTTGAAGAACCTGAGGTTAAAAAAGCCTTTGAAAAAACCCCTGTATTAGCCAATCAAGCATGGAATATCTATTCGTATATTGTATGGAGATTTTTAGCTACTGTTCACTCTGATGCTACTGTTGTGAATCAGTATGTCATTCTCACAGCCGCCCAAGAAGAATTTATAGCAAGAGGAAGAAGATTAATTGATTTAGGTTTCCTAAAATTCTATAAATTCAGAACATTGAAAGGAAAAGAATTACCTCGTTTTGAAAAGGGGGGTACACATTCAATTGAGGCCTTTAAACATCAGGGATTCACAACTCCACCCCCACTGTGGAGTGAATCTCAATTAATCAGAGAGATGGCAAAATTAAATCTTGGAACGGATGCCACGCGATCAACGCATATTGAAACCGTCCAAAAACGAATGTATACAATGATTCAGGGACCACGGAGAATGTTAATACCAACAGCTCTTGGAATGGCATTATACCAGATTTTCACTCAAAAGTCTGAAGATTTGATTCTCCCTGAAATCCGAGGGAAAGTGGAATCTTGGACTCAGCAAATTCGAGAACATGAGAAAACGCCCGAGGATGTAGATAAACTTGTGATTGAGCTTACAACTCGCGGCCTACAGAAAATGAAAGCTAATCAGGATGAAATATTTTCAACACTTGTTCAAAGTGTAGAATCTATGACTGGAGTTGGAAAAACATTAGGAGTATGTCCAGATTGTCAGGGAAATCTTGTTCTCCACCAGGGAAAAGGAGCTTCCCGTTTTCTGAAGTGCTCTAATCCACTCTGTGAAGTAAGTCTTCCATTACCAAAAAAAGGTGAATTAACGGCAATTTATAATGAAAATTGTCGTATTTGTAACAGCACCCCTCTCCTCATCTCCTCAAAGTCTTATAATTGGGTTATGTGCCCTATTTGTTGGACTAGAAAAGCTGGAAAAGATCATCCGTGGTTCTGTACCAATTGTAATCGAACTGATTGTCCCTTTTCAGGATCATGGGAGGTAACTTCTCCTGAACAACATCTTGGGAGTTGTCCTGAATGTGGAGGAGATGTTCTTCTTAAATTTGACCAACAAAACACCCAAGTGATTTGTAACAAATGTAACCGAACTTGGAAAGCACCTAATCTCCGTAAAGGGACATCCATCATCCTTAGTGATCCCTGTGAGAAATGTGGACGTCAAACATTGTCTATTATAAAAAGAGGCAAAAAACCTTACCGTCTATGCGTATTTTGCTCTCTCTTCTTTTTTCAAGAATAGTGGTTATGATTATCTTGTTGATTTTCAAAGAGGGAGAAAAAACTGAAAGCATTTTTCAACTTTGGAGTTTATTCCTGTTTCCTCTCTTTTGTGAAATGAAATACTACAATTTATAAGTTGTGAGAATAAAATGATATAAAATACTATAATATCTTCTTAGGATAACTATCGCTAACGTGACATAGTGTTGAGGCTCTTTTTGGTGAAATAAATGAGTACAGAAAGGCTAGAGAAGGATCCTGCACCATCAGCTATTCGATATCTTGCATTAACAAGCGCTTTCGTCTGTTTATTTACAGGATTATCCTTTGTACTTACCCAAGTGGGTACTAGTACTCAAGAAGTGCAATTTTACCAGGGAGCAATGACTGGATTTACTTTGGTTTTTTTCCTGACAATGGTGGAGTGGTTTGTGCTTCGCCGTTCTCGAAAGCTCGTTGGACCTTATGGATTTGCTTTTGTTCTTGAGATTGTGAAATATTTCTTGTTTAATTTTGCCACAACTGAATATATAGAATCAGTTCCAAGAGTATCCGCTTCTCCCTTCTTTCTTCATCAAATGCTCTCATTAGGTATAATTTTTCTACTTGCATTGACTAAAATTGCCCGTACGAGAATTGAACAACTTGCTCGAAGAGATCTTAGTAGGAATGTGCTTAACCTTTTACCCACACTACTTATCTTAGTTGTATTTTTAGGGACATATGTCACGGAAATTGTAGGTTTAGGAACCCCAAGACAACGTATTAATTTTGAGGAGTATGAGAAGAAGAATATCGATTGGAGTCTATTTCACACTCCAACATGGGATGCAACATATCTTCTAGAGAATTTACTTGACCAATTTACTGCTGGAATCCAGAACCCCTATTCTGCTCTCTTTAATGTGTCCAATGAACTTGGTGCCGATCCGACCTCGCCACCAGCTTATTGGAGGATTGGCAGTCTGGAAACCTATGAATTATACGATAAAGGGGATGATCCCACGACAAGATGGACTTCCATTGATCCAGTAAATTATCGAATATTAACTCCTACTGCAGAACAGACAGGTACTCCTTATTCAAGTGAAATTAGCAGCTCAGAGAGTATAGCTAGGTATAGATTCCAGGTTCCACTAGACTACAGTACCGAAATCGCAGATGTCAGTGTGAATCCCAATTTTCCTAATTACCTTCCTACGCCTTGGAATGGCGCAGATGGAGCGTATATTGATGAAAATACCTTTGAACTTTATGATGCAAACGAGAACCCAATAAACACTGATACTACTCAGACAAAAGAGGCCTATCCAGGAGCTTATGGAGACTCGGTAGAGGACCTTCTAGGAATCCAAGCTACTATTACCACAGATGAAACTTCGTCCAATGAGGGTGTATTTGAATATACTGTGAGCTATAAAGACATAAGTGAGATAATGTATGATGCAGCGATCTTTTCAAAAACCAAGGATGATTATCAATATATTTTAGGATCAGCAGAATGGAGCGATGTTCAAGATCGCTACTTACAGATACCTGATTCTGACTCATTACCTACCACAGGATACGTTCATGGTCAAGGGCCAGGTACTTCTATTCAGGATTACGAAGATTGGGCTCCTTGGGTATATGGAAATGGTTCCGATGATGAATGTACCATTGCTGGTCAATCTGTCTTTTCTCAAGCATATACCGAAATGCAGAGAGTTACCCCGAATTATTATATCAATACAAACGACCAAGTAGCTGCAGAACTAGGAGGAACTATTGAGTCAAGTCCTAATCCTATCGAAGTAGAGAACTCAACTGGAGAGTTTGAACTAGCATTCGACTTTGATATGTGGTTAGGTGAATATGCCGCTATTGCTGCATTGGCTTCTCCTGGAGAGGAAGGTTCTGAAATGCCTCATCCCGAACCCTATGAAGATTACAATGAATGGTTTCTGTATAATAGACAGGGAACAGCACTCCACTTTGCTTCGCTTTTTGTGACCTTGTTACGCCTACGGGGAATCCCGAGCCGAGTGGTTATAGGATATTTAGGAGGGGCGGATTCTGAAGATAAATCAAAGCTGGTTATTACAAATATGATGCTTCATGCTTGGGCCGAAGTACTTATTCCTATCGAGGAGATCATTCCTGGACTCCCACCTACAATAATTCCTCGAGCTGAATGGGTCAGCTTTGATCCTCTTTTGAAATTCCTATCAGATCTTCTTGACACAGGCACCCCATTAGACATGCCCGTTATGTCAGAAGTATCCTCTACTGTTTTGATTGGTTCCGATTATGATCATCGAACCTTTGGGCCTGCCACTGCTCCCCTCGCTAACTATACTACTACAGATGACGCTGATCAAATCTTAAGCCTTACACAGGACGATATTAGTCTTTCTGTTCGACTTATGATGATCACTGGAGTCACCACATGGATGCCTTGGCAGCCAGCCTGTGAATATCTTGGAACCAATGTTTCATTCTATTGGGGTAACACACGAAACTTCAGAGACGCAGTAGGGAATTTTATTGATAATTCAACTGTTGATAGTTCAGGTTATGCCTCTGTTCTATTTGATTATGCAATTCTAGAAAACGGATCTCCAATTTGGTTTTTTGCACAAGTTGTATTCGTAAAAGATGGTACTGTTGTTCGCACGGTAAGAGCTAGGTCTCTTAGACATGCAATCTGATATACACCTCCTTCTCGATACTCCCTCATCTTGGAGGATGATTCATCGGATTCGGAATTAGCCCCATATTATTTTAAGGCTATTTAATCCTGAACAAACTACAATCATTCTACTCAAGGCTTGAATATTACCTACATCATCGATTGAATAAATTTTTGATTACGAGCAAAAGTAAAATAAATAGTTATAAAAGCAAAGCCTATATAACCTTTTCACTAGATAAACAGCAATTCCTTCCCATTGTGAGTAGGAATACCTGAAAATTAGATTAATAATACTGGAGAATGGATTAATAATGTCAAAAGACAAGATATACGGTTATGGGATCTTCTTTCTAACAATTATTTTCTTAATTCTATATATTCTTTATGTTCCTGTCCAACAATACTTGGGTTTGGTAGATACAGCACCTCTATACGATTTGATTAATTCTGACACAGGAATTTTAAATCCACTTCATGTTACAGTGACAGACGGTCTATTGTGGCCAGTTTTTCTCGCGACTCTAATGATTGGATTCATAATTGCCTGGATAGGTATTACGATGGCGACTACACCTCCTCCAGAACCCATTGATCTCGATGATCTTAATCTTGATGAGGAGGAATTTGAGGAAGAGGAAGAAGAAGACGATAAAGACGATTGAGAACAGGATACAGCTCTATTTCTGTTCACTCTTTTCTTATTTTCTAGTTTTTTTATTTCTGAGGCTTTCTATCTTAATTGACTTGTACCTATTCAGGGATCTGAAATTCCTAGTAAATTATCAAGAAAATTAGGAAAATAGATAGCAAGGAAGAATAGGAGAAGAATGATAAACCCAACTATCAAAAGCTGTTTATCAAAGAACAGTCGTTCCGCTCTCCGCCCTACAACGCTATTACTGGAAACTAGAAATAGGTACCTAAATATCGCGAAAGTGAACAATGGAAGTGCGAGGACTATAAAAACAGTTTCATTAGGGTGACGGTCTACCAAATAAATGAAAATTGCTAGAAGCTCAACAGCTGTTATAGTCGCTAAACTTTGATCCAGAAGTTCTGGGGAATACTTTTCAAAGACTTGTTTGTGTTGACTAGCTTTTTCTTGCAATACAACAAAATCCCCCTTTCGCTTGGCTAATGAAAGCATCATTGCTGTTGTGAAGCAGAGGATTATGAGCCAGGGGGAGACAAACACATTGATGAGTACTGCGCCTGCGATTGCTCGCCATACGTAGTTAACAGAAATCATAATTGTGTCAGCGAAAACTATTCGTTTTAGGAAAAGGGAATAGATCTGACTTGTAACAAAAAATCCCCCTAAAACCAAAATAAATGCTGTTTTTGAGGGGACTGAAATGCTTCCCTGCTCTATTAAATTTTCAGGAGCTCCATAAGGGAAGACAAATGATGGTGGAAGGATTATAAGAATTATTAGAATAATAGTTACCAAGGTAACGGCTATAATTATACCATGAAAAGTGGAAATCGCGCCTGAGGGAAAGGGCCGATTACATTTTTCTGGATGATGGCGATCTTTCTCTCGATCCCGAAAATCGTTTATTAGGTAGTTAAAAGAGGAAGTGAGACAGAGTGAGATAAATGCCAGCCCAATTGGTAACCAGAGATCAATACGAAACAGATTTTTTGAAAAAAAAATCCCAAAAAACACTAAAAAATTCTTGTAATATTGGTGTGGTCTAAGAAGAACGATTATTGCCCTAAGCCTCTCATTTAAAGGAATCTGTGTTAGTTCTGATTGTTTTAATGACATGAAAATCTCAGCTCTAATTAATCATCTAGATGAAATTTTAACCTAGTCTTTAATTACGTTCTTTTATGGTGGTGTAACAGTTCAAATAATATTATACCTGGATCTAAATCATCTCCGATAGCTGCCAATACGTTATTGGCATCCATTCGTAAAGCAACCAAATAACGATTAGCTCGTCCTTCTTTAGCAACGATCCCTCTATCATTACGTAAGATCATCTCGTAAATCTCATTATTGGAAAGGCGAATGGGCATGGGGGGCATATCCGCTTGGAGAACAACAAGGATATTTGAATTTGTAAGAGCATCACATAGAGATTCATCGCCTACAGTGCCCATTACTCCCTCTTTCATCTCGAAATGGATAAGTGTCTTCAGTTGAAGCTCTTTCAACATCTGGTTTAAAGGGTATGATGATTTCTGAGGCATATTCATCCTTTATAACTAAATTTGAGGGATTAAAAAAATGTTTTATTATCTCTCTGAGCCATTCTCATATTTGCCTGAAACTAGTTTAACCGACTGTTTCATGATTGAAGAATAGAGGATCTTTCTTTGGAACCCTTAACATCACTTCAACGATTTGAACTAGTATTAATCCCAACTTGTTTTTTATTCAGTCAGTTTTTAGTTCTGTTATTCGGGTTGAATCTCCTTGGAAATGAAACGTGGATTATAATGGGGATTCCTGTGCTGTTAGGTTCTGGAATCAGTATAATTTTTGGATTATATCTAAATCACAAGGAATTTATTCAAGAGTTCAAGCAACTAGAAACATTACTTCGTATTTTGGTAATAATTGGTGGTGGGGCTTTAATCCCTTTATTATTGGTTCAAAATTTTAATTTACTATCGATATATTCGACTTTTTCTATTTTATCTCTTATTTTTTCAACACTAGGAGGAACGATATCAGTCTCTTGTTTACTCCTATTCTGGCAAACTCGATTTATTCAGCAGTCTTCAGAATAATTCGGGCATCCACTACAGATACCCCTTTTTCTGTAGCGAATACGGGATTTAAATCCAGCTCTTCGATCTCTGGATGCTGATTAATAAAATCAGATGTTTGTAGTAATAAATCAACAAGCGCTTTTTTATCAATAGGAGGCTGTCCACGAATTCCATCCAATATCTTTGCAGCTTTTATCTCCGAAAGCATTTCGGTGGCATCCTCACGTTCAATAGGGATTAAGCGGAAAACAACATCCTTTAGAACTTCTACATAAATGCCACCTAAGCCAAATGCCAAGATTGGTCCGAACATGGGGTCTATAGTTGAACCTACAAGGAGTTCGATACCTGATTCCATCCTTTCTATAATATATCCTTCAATTTTCGCATCAGGGACCTTTTGGGAGATTCTCAGTTGCATCTGTCTGAATTCTTTCTCAAGATCATCGATATTTCTAATTCCTGTAACCACACCTCCAATATCTGATTTATGAATTATATCCTGGGAACTAACTTTAATTACTATAGGAAAACCAATCTTCTCTGCTTCAGCTAAGACTTCCTTCAAATTAGTTCCATAACCTGTTGGATTTATCGGAAAATTAGCTTGAGACAGTATTTTCTTTGATTCTTGAACACTGAGGAATTTCTTCTTTTGCTGTATAGCCATTTTTAGAAACTGCTGAGCTTCAGACACCCTTTTCATCTCTTTTTCATCTATTTGATAGTATTAAATTAGATTTCTGTTCCAATTCGGGAATAAAATGATAATTTAACAATATTTTGAAGTCGAACCTCACTTAAGAGACTTAATCTTTACCTTTGAGACCGCGTTGATATGTATTCCATCTTGACTTCTACCCTGTAAAATTGTTGCGAATTCCATTCCGTCTCCTAACATTCCGTAACAATCAGAAACAATGGCATAAATTGCTGCTTGGGTTCCTAGACTTCGAACACCAGCTAGAATCAGAACCCAAAAATCGGGCGACTCAGGATTCTGGAATAAAGCTACCAATCCATGAGCAGGGTGAGAAAAATCTTTATTATCGCTTCTGATTCGATTTTCACTAAAATAAATGTCAAATTTGGATTTAAGAATTGGATTAAAATGAGCTGTTAAGGTATTGGTAATATGACCTCCTATTAAAATCAAATTAGTCTCTTTTTTATCGACTCCCTTATCATAAATCAAGTCTGTACTGACATAATGAGGTACAAAACCTTTCTTTGTGGAAATATGATTTCCTAGGTACCAACATAACTCCCCTGTGAGAAAACCATCTCTGGAAATGGCATCATACCTTCCATGTGGTTCAGCACTTCCAACAATAATTTTTCCAATAAAATCCCCATTTTTACAAAAAGTTCGTGAAAAGATCTTGTTAAACACAGTATCTTGATTATTTTTGCTTTGTTTCACCAAAGATAGCACAAAATTATCTGCGATGGGGTTGAAAAGTTTAGCTCGTCCCCTTTTTACTGGTTTGACGCCAGTAGGTACGATTAAACCCGCATCTCGCAATTTAGTCAGATGATAGTGTACTTTCTGTTCTGTCAAATTTAATATCTTGGCAATACTCTTTGCGTAGAGGGTCCCATCACTCGAGAGAAGCTCCATGATCTGCCATCGTATGTCGTGAGCTAAAATTTGGGCTATCTTTGGTGAGATTTCATATACGTTCTGTATCAATTATATAACATCCCCTCAAAAGGTTTTTGAAGACTTTTGGCTTAATGATAGTATATTATAACTCAACTGATCCAAAATAAACTAGATCAGTAATTTTGTTATGTCAGTTCTAATGTCTTCTTATTAGGTTTAAAATGATTTGCTTAACAAAATTATAGAATAACTTTTTCTGATCCTTTTGAAAGAATTTTATTGGCTTCTTACAACAAAAAAAAATTCTCAACTTCAAGTAAAGTAAAAGCTAAAACATTTAAATTCCATCAAAGTGAAGTCATATGTTCTTACTATTCTCTTCATCGACATTCATGCTATTCAAACGAAAATCAGGGATGACACGAAAAAAATGTGTGGAATCATTGCAATTACCACTAGTTCCAAGACCAATGTCTCTAAAATGATCACTGATAGTTTAAAAAAACTTGAATACCGTGGTTATGATAGCGTGGGAGTTGCTACCATAAATAATGGCAAAATTGAAATTTTAAAAGACATTGGAATGATTGATAAGGTCAATAAAAGGTTGGATTTAGAGAGTCTCCGAGGTACTATTGGGATTGGTCACACGCGTTGGGCTACTCATGGCTCTATAAGTCAAGAAAACGCACATCCGCATTTAGATTGCAATAGAAATATCATTGTTGTTCATAATGGGATTATTGAAAATTATCTTGAATTAAAGAAAGAACTTCTAGAAAAAGGCCATAATTTCTCATCAGAAACCGATTCAGAGGTAATTGCACATCTTATGGAGGAGGAACTCAAAAACTTAGATCCTGGTAAATCAAAAATCCATGCATTTAAGAGGGTAATAAATCTGATTGAAGGGACTTATGCTATTACATTGATGCATTCTGAAGACCCAGAAACTATTTTTTTGGCCCGGAAAGATAGTCCATTAGTAATTGGAGTTCGCGAAGATACGAAATTTGCTGCAAGTGATATTCCTGCTTTTCTTGAGTACACAAAAAAAGTAATAGTTCTTAAAAACGGTGAAATTGCCACATTAACACCTCAAACTGTCTACATCGAGAAAAATGGCTTTAGAGTTCAACCAAAACCTGTTATTATTTCATGGACTGCCGAAAGTGCGCAAAAAAGTGGTTATCCCCATTTCATGTTGAAAGAAATCCACGAACAACCAATTGCTCTTAAAAACACTCTTAGTATTGATCCCCGTATTGTCGAGAGCGCCTCTAAGAAAATATTAGACTCAGAGCGAATCATTTTTTTGGCGTGTGGAACAAGTTACCACGCTGGATTATCTGGTTATCACCAGTTTCAACGAATTCTAGGGAAAAAACCGCTTTACAAAGTCATAGCTTCTGAATACAAAACATACTCCCACTTAATTGATGAAGAAACTCTAATCATTGCTGTTAGTCAATCTGGTGAAACCCTAGATGTTATGAAAGGCTTAAGTCCAGCTCGCAAGCTTGGTGCTTCAATTATTTCAGTAGCGAATGTGGTGGATTCTTCTATTCCTCGATTAAGCCATATGGCTCTTTATACGAAAGCAGGTCCAGAAATTGGAGTTGCTGCAACTAAAACTCACACTGCACAAGTAGCTCTTCTTGCACGCTTAGCTCTTCAGATAGAACATGATATTGGCCTTCTAGACGCTTCTGATTTCGCTGAAAATCTTGACACGCTTATTACAAGAACCCCCCAGATAGCTCGCACAATTATCAATCAAAATGAATTCAAAGCAAAGAGATTGGCTACAAAGATTTCAGATAAAAATCATGCCTATTTCCTTGCTAGAGGATATAACCTACCCATAGCATTAGAAGGGGCATTAAAGCTTAAAGAAATTTCCTATATCCATGCAGAAGCATTTCCTGCTGGTGAAAGTAAACATGGGCCAATCGCTATTGTTGAACAGGAGTTCCCAGTTGTTATAATCGCTCCAAATGATTGGACTGCAAAAAAGATGTTGAGTAGTACTGAAGAAATGCGTGCACGAGGCGCCTATATCATATCCGTTACAGAAGATAATCATAATATTGTGGAGAGATCTGATTATCCATTTATTTTACCTACATCTATCCCTTTGCTTAGGCCGATAACTCACATACTACCCTTACAAATGCTCGCGTATTATGCTGCTGTTCGCCGTGGTTTTAACCCTGATAAACCAAAAAATTTAGCAAAAACCGTGACAGTTGAGTGAATGAATAGACTCGCATTCACACCGTAATTTCATAATTCTTTGCTGTTTTCTCCTCTTCTTCCTCATCTACAGATATTCGATAAAATTTATTTTCATTCCCCACTTGTACACAGATAGCGCCTGGAAGATGATGTCTTGGATCTAATTGTTCTGAAAAATCATGAAAATGTCGGACAATTTCATCTCTAGTCTCTGAAACTGCAATAACTCGACTGCCATAAAGCAGCACCCATTTCCCCTTACAAATTGCTTTCCTTAGAAGAGCTTGTATGCTCCAATAAGATTTTTCCTCTTGAAGGTAATGATCTAAGAGTGTCAAATGATTTCTTCCTCACAATTGATGACAATTGCGAAGTCAGGAAAAAAATCATGTAACAGTCAGATTAGCCATTAAAAAAGCTTATGGTTGTATATTTTTCTTGCGGTAGAATGGTTTAAAATGAACATGAAATGGCTAGTTAAAAACCTATAAAGTGCTGAAAAGCTGATTTACCTATTAATGCCTAATTATCAATTATCTATTAACTTGGTTGGATTTTATTTTTTAGAACATCGAAAGTCATCCAAATGGTTCAAAAAGAATCCAAAAATGTATTGCTAAACCTAAACATATACTCATTAATACCAAGCGAATTGTGGAGCCAATTATCCGTTCTCGAATTGTACGTTCTTTGCTAGTTTCTACAAAAAATATCAACCATAAGGTGGATAAGATCCCTAAGACTGACAAAATTAGTGCAAGAGGATAATACAGGTTCTCATCGAAGTAGATAGGATTTCCAAAGAAATTTATATTTGGTCTCCAAGGTGGATACTCATCTACATCTGTTACATTTGTCCCCTCTGTTGTTTCAGTTGTTGTATTAGTTGGTGCTTCTGTTGTTGTATTTTCTTGAGAAATTGCTCTTGGCAGCTTGATTTCGAGTGCTAAACCTTGTAATTGGGAGCTATCTTCCTCTATATCAGAGAGGGAACTCTCATTTATGATATTTTGAGATGAGAAAATCAATGAGCTTGGAATGACATTACTAAGGATTATCATCGAAACAAAGCTGATAATTAGGCATTGGACAAGATTGGGGGACATTATTTTTCTTTTCTCCAAGAATAGGGCTCAAATCGAAGCCTTTTTAATCGAATTTGGCTTAAAAAGGGATCTTTAAAAAACGTTCCTTAAACACTACTTTCTTAGTCTGTTTTGAAAGATTTCATTCATAATTGATCCACTATCAAAAAGAATTTAGTTGATTTGAGAAAAGGTTACTTCAGCTCTAACAGAACTCTAGGATAATTATCTGCAATTAAAGCGCTGATGGTCTAGTCTGGTCTAGGACTCCAGCCTTCCATTCTTATCACAGAGGAGATAGCTGGCTACCCGGGTTCAAATCCCGGTCGGCGCATTTTTCTACATATTATTCCCTTATGAGGGTGCATATCGCAAGATCGCACAAATTCCCCCGAAATTTTGTATTTGTCGTCCTTCTTCTGTATGTGGATTAATTATCTCAATTGTAGCACCAGTCTTTTCAGCTAAATCTCCTAGATCCATGATAAGATCTTTTTGTTCAATTTGCCACTTGATGACATTACACTCGGAACACTGTTGTTTTTGTAACATGGATATATAGTTCTCTACCTCGGTTGGTTTTAGTGTTTTTTCTTCTTTATACTTACAATTCTGACATTCAGCTTCTATTCGTGCCAGGTCGATTCCCTTTGAGATTAATAAGATATCAACTGCTCCTATTTTGAGATTTTCACGAACCTCTTTCTCACCATAATTAGCCTTTCCTTTTGTTAACGCATCTAGGAATTGTTGAACCAACTGTTTTTCCTCAATAAGGGCGACACCCTCCAAAATATCTTGAGATTCAGCCATGAGCTCATTAATCCCACTCCTATCCCCTCCATATCCTAAATCTTTTATCCCAACAACTTTTTCTTGCAATCTTGTATCAAAATGCTCAACGACTTGGTCTTTTATCTGGCCTGGCCCGCCAATAATGACCCCTTTTAATTCAATTTTCTCATCCTCAATAAAAAACTGTTTCATATCGTCTGCAACACGCTTCAAGAACCTTGCAACTGCTTCCTCTCGTAACCTAGCAAAACGGACGCTACTTTGGCCCCCTTTACGATGTTTTTTTGCAGCACCACTTCGGGTACTTTTCAGAATCTCGATTTGATCCCCTTTTAAGGTTGCAATTGTTGCTTTTGCACTGTCAATAGCTAATAAAGCGTATGTATCTTTTTCAATTAACCGGTCAACAAGATACTCAACATGAAACCGATTATCACATACATATAATTTGCGAGATATTGGTTGAGGGGGTTCGAAAATATAAGACTCAATTTTATAATCTTTATGACCTGAATCAGCAGTTGCTCCTGCAAAAATTGCTATACCTGATTCTGGTGATTTATGACCATAAAGTTTCAGTTTCCCTATTACATTACGCAGTGCTGAAATAACATTCTTTTGTGTGAATTTACTTCGTATATTTGTCGCTGTTCCCACTTCATCAGTTAATTCTTGAACAAAATCAGCGATAGCTCTGTCAGGGGGGACGTATAATGATATTAAACAAGTGCTGCCATCTGGGGATTCTTTATTCTGCAAGTCAGTAAGCGTTCTTTCGAGCTTGTACTGTTCATAGGACATTCCAAATCACATATGAGAATCTAAATGGGAGTACTCTACTTAGTATCGCATTTTAATCATGTGGTCTTATACTTTTTAGTTAATAAATTACCAGTAAATGATTTGTTGAGGGATTTGTAAAAGAATTTAAAGAACTCTTCAATACTAGTGCGTACGAAATTAAATAAATAATTAGATAGTCTTCGAATTATGGGATGAAATGGTAAAACGGGGTAATTTATTAATATCATTATTTTTTGGAATAGTTTGCATCATTGTTCCCTTTCTACGAATTACTCCTGTCATTTGGCGGTCGAATGAGCAGTGGGGGTACTATTTGTTCTACTATGATGGAGTAGAATATTGGAGAACTGATCCTGATATGATCTCCCCTGACCCAGTTTACGCTTATTTTGAAAGCTATAATAACTTCTCTTTAAGACCTGGTTACTCTTATCTAGGTTTTTTAGGTTGCTTTTTACTGCTTCTTGGACTAGTATTATTATCTCTTTATATAATTGTTATACTTCATGAGAAACAAACAAATTGGAATACTTATAAGATACTCCAAATGGTAATTTTGATTTACATTGGAACTTTCATCATCCATTGGATGTTTTTTATAAAATTAACAAATGATCTATTGAATAAATTTGCATTGTTAAATTTTCCTTTGCTCATTTTACAAATTTTAGCAATTTTTTATACTATCCACTCTTCACGAAAGTTTTTTCAAATAAAGGGGGAATATTATCTAATAGAGGAGAGATTCGATCATAAAGATTGATTACTCATATTACTCATGATTTTAAATCGTGTATCAGTAATCTCTAGAAGTTCCTATGCACGTTATGATTGAAATCTAAAAATCCTTGTCAGAATTACATGATAGCACGATATCTTGGAAAATTCCTAATAAATTCATTCATTGTTAATTGTTGCCAATCACAGATAGGCGAATATTCAACAAAATCAATAGAAAGAAGGGTAGCAGAATGTTTGTGGCATAGATGTGTTATTTTTGTTAGAGTATTCAAAATCTCTGTTGTTTGGCGTTTCAAACTCTCTTCCTTCCTTTGTGAAAATTCCTTTAGATTTGAGAAGAAGCCTAACGATTTTCCGAGGAGAAAAGATGAATTCATCTGATATTCTTCAATTTGCTCTGCAAGTAGCTGCTCTATAGTCATTGAATGGCCGATAAATTTGTTTCTATGCCAAAAATTTGAATAGCCTAGATAATCTCGATGGGAAAGCTGATAATAATCCAAATCAATATTTAGATAGATTTTTTTATCTTTCAACCAAGCTGGGAGATCACGGTTCGAGATTATACTTGTGATGTCGGGCTCAATGAAGGGAAAAAGACTGGTGGCATATTCATAATCATGACTAGTATCAGCCCATCCTCCAATCACAGTAGTAATACTTGCAAGGTTCTTAGTAATCCATGCTCCATGAAGGTTTTTAGAATTTGATAAATCCAAATGAGCATCGAAAGTAATAATTCCAAAATCCTCACCAAATCTATCCCAATAGGTTTTGGCAATAAACCTAGAGGGTGCGTGTGAGGTTGAGATATTTAATATCTGTCGATTATCTTCCCATGAGACTGAGGAGATATCGTCAAATCTCCTCGTGTTTAAAATTTTATCATGGATAGGCCTTTTGATTAAATTGGGAAATTCCTGTACAAAGTTAGGATCAATTAACCCAGAAAGATCCATATATGGATATTGTTTTTTTAATTCTTGGATTTTAAT
>JBHLPG010000255.1:0-5804 GCA_048939725.1 Promethearchaeota archaeon
AATCCCAAGCTAATGTTGAACCAGCTTCACCTGTGTTCTTAATTGTAATTTTTCCAGTTTTTGTTTCACCTAGCTCCACATTATCCCAACTTAAAGATCCTGAAACACTTAATTCTGGTACAATTGATTTATAATGAATGTTAAACCAAATTTCAGCATCGTTTTCATCACCGGAACCACCATCAAATTCGCCACTTGCCTTGTAACCTGACCAACTTCCCTCTGAGGCATCTGTTATCTTATCTCCAGTACCGAAGGTTAAATCTATAATGACAGAAGCAGCATTGCCAATAATATTGAGAGATTTTATGCTATAATTTGCAGTTGAAGATTCAAGATCTTCTCCTTTAGCTCTTGCTTGCTCAGCCATTTCCTTCCAATGGTCTCTGTAAACATGATGAATACTTCCTTTCACAGAGCCACAACTAAGTGCTTTCTCAAAGAATATTTCACTAATCTTATCATAATCTAGGGATCGAAGACCATCAACAAAAATATCAATAGACTTTTGGATATTTTCAAGTTCAGTCATTTTCATTTAGAATCAATCCTATAAAGAGAAAGATTACTCTTTAACATCTTTTAACTCTGAAGATAGTTTTAAAAGATAGTGATGAGGGCAAACAAGTTTAATTTATTCAAAAAATATTGAATAATTGTAATTCGTCTTAGAATTCTATTTAGTCTTAATTATCTCTCCTGTTAAATCAATTGAATTAAAATCCTTTTATATACATGAAACCCAATCTTATTACCTTATTGGAAAATTATTTAAGCATTTAGTGGTGAACTGAATGGTAAGTTTTAACGTAACCACCTAATCTATTGAGATTCTTATAAGATTGAATGAAGTCGCTTCGTTCCCAAAGAATAAAGCAATTTTCAAGTAATCTCAAAAGAACAAAACGAAATTTTTCCGAAATAGGCTAATTATGATGATTAATATAAATTATCATGAAATAACTAAACGAACTTTAGCTGCTACTTCAGAGGACTTTGTTGCAGGAGCAATTTCATTAGATAACTTCATTATTGTAGTAGATTCCACATTATTTCCTCATACAGGAAAGCTATTTCGTGATCAAATTGAAAAAAGATTTAAAATGCCAGTAAAGTTCCTCTTTATAACCCACTATCACGGGGATCATCTATGGGGAATCGGTGCCTTTAGTGATGTGAGTATTGTAGGATCAGTACTACTTATTGAGAATTCTGAAAAAGAAAGGCCGATTCAACCAGCAAAATTTAAGGAATGGGAGAAAAAAGATCCTGAGAAAGCTAACTTAATTAAAGAAATTAATACATCTTTTCACCCTCAAATTACTTTTACAAATGGGATGAGAATTCATGATGGAGACCTTTTCGTAGAGCTCAGGCATTGTGGAGGGCATACTTCATGTTCTTCCTATGCTTATTATCCTCAAGAAAAGGTATTATTCGTTGGAGACTTAATTTTTGCTAAGCAATGGCCTTGGGCTGGTGATCAAACCTGTGACCCTGATCGCTGGATTAATGGACTCGAAGAAATTATGAAGCTTGATATTGAAACAGTCATCCCTGGGCATGGGCCAATAGTAATGAAGGAGGAGATTGAGATTTATTTGAACTTTCTTAGAGATTTAAGAGAAGAAACGATAATTACTCTTGAAAAAAGTGATGGAATCGAACAAATAAAGATACCTCCTTTTTATGAAGATAACACACCCGAATCATGGGTGAAGAAGGAGACACTTAACTTTTTTTACGGATTTTATAAAAATAAGATGATGCAATATTAAAGGAGAGAAAAAGTTGAAGAAAGTGAGAATAACTGTTATTAAGAAGTTTAATCCAAAAGAAATTTTCGGACATGACATTATTCGTCAAGATACAGGGAAACCAGTTCCCCCTTGTTACTTAAATGAAGGACAATCATTTATTCTTACAAGTCACTTGGAACCACCTAAGGGATTTTGTGAAAAAGCATGGCTTGATATGTACGATCTCTTAATGATATTTTATCACGATGGAGATTACGCTTACCCTAAACCTGGGATGACATATACACCGTGTAATGACGGGATAAGACCTGTAATATTCCAAATAGAAAAACTTGATCAAGCTCAGCAGTAAAAATTTTCCAAGGAATAGTTTACATCTCATTTAAATGAGATTAAATACTATTTTGAGAAAGTTGAGGGGAGGTAAAAGAAATAATATCCCTCATTTGAACGCAAAATATTCTGGAATGAGTAAAAATATGACCACCTCTTTCACCCAGCGGGTAAAAGATATTATAAAGAAGATTCCCACAGGTAAAGTCGCCACTTATGGTCAAATTGCTACATATGCGGGTAATCCTCGCGCCTCACGTCAAGTAGCTTGGATTTTACACTCTTCATCAGGAAAAGACAATCTACCTTGGCATAGAGTAATCAATAGCAAAGGAAGGATATCATTACCTCATAATGGAGGATATGAAAATCAAAAGGAGCTGCTTGAGAAAGAAGGTATCTCCTTTGATCAATATGGGAAGATTAATTTTGATCAATATCTATGGCAAATTTTCGAGGACGAGTAAGTAGATTTTTTAGCTAGCTCAAATGCAATAGAAAATTCTAAGTGATTTGATTTGCCACAATTAGTTAAAGGCGGTAAATACGTTTTTGGCTGGTCACTTGTTCAAAAAAATGGAAGAATAGCAATACCTGAGGAAGCTTACCTTGAATATGAGTTTAATTCTTGTAATAAAATTGTTATTATATCTGGTAGCTTAACATCAGGGGGATTTAGTATTTCTCGGGTTAATCAGCTAAAAAAAGGACCGTTAAAAGAGATCCTAACTCTTTTAAAGTATTCTGAAGAAACGAAATCCTTTGAGATATCTGAACTGAAACTAATAGAACATGTGAAGAATAGATTCATTTGTTGGGTTAGGCTGTACAAGGATAAACATTTTACGTTACTACCTGAAACCTTGACTATTTATGGTATAAAAGAAGGAGATAGATTACTAGTATGCAGAGGCAGTGGTTATGCTCTTGGATTCATAGTTAAAGGTTCTATAGTTGAAACTGCAAAAAAACATTCTGAATTAATGATATTTAGGTAAGATGCTGGGATTAAATTGCCAAATAAAACCAAAGGAAATGAAATAGGAATCGGAGAAATTAACAAAGATTTCCAAGTCTCTATTCCTCCTGAAATTCGAAAAAAGTTAAAACTGAAAATTGGAGATTGTATTACATTTATCGAAATTGATGGGGAGATAATTATTTCTAAAGCATTGGAGATGAATCAATTAGATGAATTAACTCAGGACTTGGTTACTATCGCCCTACAAGATGGTAAAGTAACTGAAGACGAAAAAAAATTAATAAAATCCATATATGATAATATAGCGACTTTTAAACAAGCTTATAGGAAAGCATGGAAAGATGATATAATTACCCCTGAAGAAAAAAACCTATTGACGCATTTATGGAAAAGAATTTATGATAAAACTGCTGAAAACGTCCAAAGGGAGAAAAAAATAACATTAGATGAGATGAAATTATTATTAAGTGTCTTTAGGACAATTCATCATCCTGAATTATAATTTAACAGATCAAGGAGATTTTTTATGGGTTTATATAAGCAGACAATTCGAGAAATTCTGTCACATTTGGAAAACTACTTGGAAGTCGTTGTAGATGAAGAAAAAATTGCTCAATGGGTAGGATACATATTAGAAGCAAAACAAATTTTCATTTATGGAGCTGGACGTTCTGGAATGGTTGGGAGAATGTGTGCTCAAAGATTAATGCATTTGGGGTTTTCCTCGTACTTTTTATCAGAAACAATTACCCCAAGATTCACATCAAATGATTCTCTTATTGTTATCAGTGGTTCAGGTGAAACATTGACCCCTATATCGATATCAAAGGGAGCAAAAGATATCGGTGGAAAAATCATTGTATTAACAGCCAATCCTCATTCGACTATTGGAGAGATTGCCGATCTTGTCATTATCGTTAAGGGTCAGACAAAGGATGTGAAACAAGAAACATTAGCTCCTTTTACCTCATTATTTGACATTACAGCTTTAGTTGTACTTGATGCAATGACAAGGGTAATTATGAACAGAATTGGGAAAACCGAAGATGATATTCATCAAACGCATGCTTCCTTAGAATGAGGTAAGCTACATGGTTATTCAAAACACAAGAGTGGGAGAAATCGATGTTTTAGGGCTTGGGGAGATTGTTATTGATTTCTTACTGAAAATTCCTCGTTTTCCAAAACCCGATGAGAAGATGTATGTCCTTAATAGTCAAAAACAAGCAGGAGGAGTAACTGCTAATTTTTGTGTTGGTGTTGCTCGTCAAGGATTACGAGTTGCGTTTTTTGGAGGAGTTGGCGATGATGAGGAAGGTGGGTATCTGAGAAAGGCATTACAAAAGGAAATTGTAGATGATAGATATCTCTTTACATTAAAATCTAAAATAACTCCAGTAAATATAGTTATGGTAACAAAAAAAGGTGAAAAGTCTATTCTACAGTCGGAACACATGCGGTTAACTCTACCATCAAAAAAATTGATTACAAAAGAAATAATTCAAAAATCACGTCATTTGCATCTGACTGCGATTAATTATGAGACGGCACTTAAAGCAGTAACATTAGCTAAAGAATTTGGATTAACCACTAGTCTCGATCTTGAATCTCAAGTTGTTCATGATTATCAAGAACAATTAGCACAATTATTAGAGTTCATTGATATCCTTCTTCCGAATAAGGGAGGAGCTTACGAATTTACTCGGTCAGAAGATCCAATTCTAGCATCAATGAGGCTTTTAAAGTATGGCCCAAAGGTGGTCTTGTTAACACTTGGCTCAGAAGGAGTCCTCTTATCAACAAAAGAAGATCAACGATTATTTCCTGCATATAAAGTTGATAATGTGATTGACACAACAGGTGCGGGAGATGCTTTCAACGCAGGATTCATTTCATCTTTTCTAGAAGACAGATCATTAGAGGAGTGCGTTAATAGAGGTCAAGCAACCTCGGCTCTCAAGATTCAAGGATTTGGTGCTCAAGCTCCGCTTCCAACCAAGCATATGGTAAGTGAATTCATACTTGAGAATAGTTGAAAGGATTGAAAAATGTTAAATTAAGATCTAGGAAGTTATATAAAGAAAGGTGGGAGTGAACGGAAATTACTAAAAAAACCGAGAATGATGGAAGATGGAAGAACAGATTTGGCATAAATACAAATGGCCTGAAACGGTCAAGAAAAGCCTAGAACCTTATCCAAATAAACCCCTTCATAGTATACTAGAAAATACTGCTACAAAAAGTAGCGACTACCCATATCTGAAGTTTATGGGAACCACAACAACCTATGCAGAAACAGATGCTATGGCAAACCAAGTAGCAAATTATCTCATAAAGAGCGGTGTGAAAAAAGGGGATAAAGTAGCAATATTTTTACCCAATACTCCCCATTATCCAATAGTTTTTTTTGGGATCTTGAAGGCTGGTGCGACAGCTGTTACATGCAATCCTACTTATACAGCAGAGGAATTAAACTATCAGCTCAAGGACTCAGAAGTAGTCATGGTATTTGCTTTTGATCATGAGAGGTTTGCTCCGTCTACTTACAAAGCAATTAAAGGAACACAAGTCAAACATGTAGTCATTTGCCAAACGAAGGATTTCCTCCCCAAATTAAAGGCTATAATTGGTGGATTGTTAGGAAAGGTACCAAAAAGTCCTTTTTATGAAGAAGGGATCACCTCCTTCTTCTCGGAAATATTAGATTATGAAACAACAAAGCCTAATGT
>JBHLPG010000256.1:0-5794 GCA_048939725.1 Promethearchaeota archaeon
TTTTTCCAAGAGCTGAAAAATACATTAGATTATTCTATATTTAGGTTCGAGATCTGAACCAAGATAAATTAAAAGAAAGAAATAAAGTTCGAGTTAGTTTTAAATTTGGTATGAATTCCATTTAGAAAAGTGGTTAGATTGGCTTTCACCGATGACGAACTATTAACTGCCTTACAATATGATGCTAATATCTCCTATGTAGACTTAAGTAAAAAATTTAATGTGTCAGATGTGGCAGTGAGGAAAAGAGTAATTAAGCTTAAGAAAGATGGAATTATTAAGCGATACACTATAGAGATTGATCAAAGAAAACTAGGTTACGAGTTAACTGCATTCATAGGATTTGATGTCGATGCTGAATCTTACACCTCAATAATAAATGAATTGAAGGACTGGAAACAAGTACAAAGCATTTTTCAGACAAGTCTTGACCACGACTTTTTGATGGAATGTTGGTTTCGGGACAACGACGATTTAACGGCCTTTATCTACAAATTGGAGAATTTACATGGAGTAACGAAGGTCTGTCCTGCTACTGTTATTCAAAGAATAAAATAATCTTTAGGTCTCTCCATTTTATACTAATGTCAACTTCTATTATCTTTATTTTGGTAATGGTTTTTATTCCTGCATATCTATAGCTTTTGATAAAAACAAAGAATTATTTAAGAATATTTTAGGCGAAAATTTGATTAACCTTTTTGTTAAGGAGATATATACATGAACACGCAAGAACGGGTTGAATTTTATAAGAACCAAATTCAATTAGAGGAGGAAATTGTAAAGTCTGCAAATGCCTCGGTGAAAGATGTGCCAAATGTTATGGTTAAAGAACTCATATTAGGCATTGCTATGGATTCTAATAAGCACAGTTCTTTACTAAATGCACTTATTGCCTTAAATACAGGAAGTACCCCCTTAATTCCAGAAGAGATTACCGACCAATTGAAAAAGAATATTGAAAAACACATTGAGTTGGAACAGCAGGCGATCGATACCTATAAAGCATTTTGGAAAGAATTAGAGGACGAAAGGGAAAAAGTCGTTGTTAAAGCGATCTTAAATGATGAGATTCGTCATCATCAACTCCTAAAACGGCTTCATGAAATGATAGTTGAAAAAGAAAAGCTTTCCGAACAGGATATTTGGGATTGGACTTGGAAAGATTCCCTCTTCCACGGATCACCTGGAGGATAAATCCTTAACACAAGAACGAAGTCCATTCGGGATATTTTTGGAAACTAGTAAGAATTACTATAAGCGATGAGGTGAGGTTTAATGATTGATTTTAGTTTAACAGATAACCAAAAAGAACTCCAATTAAAGGCTCGAGAATTTGCCATAAACGAGATTCTGCCTGTATCCAGAAAATATGATGAATCTGGGGAATTTCCTCTAGAAGTCTTCCAAAAAGCCTTCAATCAAGGATTAATGAATTCAATCTTTCCCAAGGAAATCGGAGGACCTGGACTGGGGATTCTTGATACTTGTTTGATCGTAGAGGAAACAGCGGCAGCAGATCCAGGAATTACCACAAGTCTCTTTGATAACTGTCTGGGAGCTGAACCCATATTGATTGGAGGAACCAAGGAGCAGATTGAACGTTTTCTTAAACCATTAACTGAAGAATTGAAATTCATTGCTTTTGCAACTAGTGAACCAGGAATGGGGTCAGATGTTGCAGGTTTAACTGCAGCGGCCAGGTTGGAAGGTGATGAAATAATCCTAAATGGCAGGAAAATGTGGGTAACAAATGGAGGAGTTGCTTCTCTTCTTAGCACGTTTTGTCGTTTAGAAGGAACGAAGAGACACAAAGGGATCACTGGGATTGTTGTTCCAATGGATGCCGAAGGAGTGCGAGTTGGGAAACCCATTCCAAAGATGGGTCATAAAGCCTCAAATACCGTCATGGTTAGTTTTGATGAAGCACGTGTTCCAGTTGAGAATATTCTTGGAGAACCTGGAAACGGATTTCCAATCGCAATGCAAACATTTGCACACACTCGACCAACAATCGGTGCATTCGCGTGTGGGATGGCAAGAGCAAGTATGGAATATGCCATTGCATATGCGAAGCGTAGAAAAGCCTTTGAAACTGAAATAGCCAATTTTCAAGCTATTCAATTTATGATTGCTGAAATGAAAATCAATGTAGACGCAGCTCGATTATTAACATGGCGAGCGGCTTGGGAGGCTGACCAGGGCCGCGATAACACAATATCAGCTAGTATAGCTAAAGCATTTACTACAGATTATGGAATGAAAGTAGTTTCTGATGCACTCCAAATCTTTGGAGGATATGGTTATACAACAAATTTTCTAATCGAGAAATTATTCAGAGATGCTAAACTCTACCAAATATATGAGGGAACTAGTCAAATCCAACGAATGGTTATTGGAAGACATATGCTTTCAAAATATAATCCTATATTTGAAAAAACATTCACATAATACAAATAAATAACAATCAATGAAATACATTTGGAAGCTCGTGAAACCTTGATTAATAATTAATGAAAATAGGCAGAATGACTTCATAGAAAAAGCACATAAAAGGAGAGCATCAAGAAGTGAATGAAACAATGCAAAATTTAGCAAAAGCGTTTATTGGTGAAAGTCAAGCAAGAAATCGCTATTCTTTTTATTCTAAAATTGCTAAAAAAGAAGGATATGAACAGATTGCTGATATTTTCCTCATAACGGCTGATAATGAAAGAGAACATGCAAAGTGGTTATTTCGGATGATTAATCAGTTAAAACAGAACCTCTCAGAGGATCTTGATGAACTTGAAGTTGAGGGGGAAGTTCCCTTAACTTTGGACACCACCATTGGAAATTTGAAAGCAGCAATTTCTGGCGAACGTTATGAAAGAGAGACAATGTATCCAGAGTTTGCTGATATTGCTGAAAAAGAAGGTTTTTATGATATAGCAATCCGACTCAGAGCAATTGGTAAATCCGAAGAACATCATGAAGCAAGATATATGAAGTTACTTAAGGAAATCGAAGGGGAAACAGTTTTTAAAAAGGTTGGTAAAGTTCAATGGGTTTGTAGAAAGTGTGGTTATGTTCAAGAAGGAGAAACTCCCCCAGAATCTTGCCCCAGTTGTAGTCATCCTAGTAATTACTTTGAAATAATGTGTGAACAGTATTAAAAGCGTTAAAGAGAGAAAATATTGTTTTTTTTCTCTCAATTTTTTATCTTAAAGAAAATAATGGAGAATATTGAATGTCATTAATATTTGAACAGTTAAATCCTCATGCTTGTTTATCATATTTGGTTAGAGATCAAGGATCAAATAAGTCGATCCTCATTGATCCTGTCTTAGACCACGTCGAAGATTACCTAAATACATTAAATGACCAGAATCTCAGTTTAACGTATATCATTGACACACATACTCATGCAGATCACATCTCAGGCGCAGCAGCTATCAAAGATCGAACTGACTGTAAGCTAATAATGCATGAGAACGCTCCTGCGAGGTGTGTAGATATTCGTGTTAAAGAAGGAGATGAGCTAAATCTTCTAGGAACGTCAGTTAAGGTTATTTATACACCTGGACATACTCAAGATTCAATTTCCTTAGTTTTTGAAGAGTTCAATAGAATTTATACTGGTGATGCACTATTCTTGGATGAAGGGGGAGCTGGAAGGGATGACTTGCCTGGTGGGGATCCTGGTAAGCATTATGATAGTATTCAGAAGTTTCTAAACCTTCCCGACCATCTTGTTGTCTTTCCCGCTCATGAATATCGCGGGTATCAACCATCCACTATGGCTCAACAGAAAACAAGGAATCCCCATCTCAAAAAACGAACCCGAGAGGAGTTTGTACAATATCTCGAAGATTTAAAACTTGGTCCTGCAGACTGGATGCATGATGTTTTAAAGTCAAACTATGCTTGTGCCCGCGATCCAGGAGGGATTTGGATACCTGTTGACTCGCCTGCGTGTGAGGTGAAAGGTACATTAGAATTAGGCGTTAATGAACAGATCGTTTCTTCGATATCAATTCAACAACTTAAGAATCGATTGGATGAAAATCCTCTGATGATCGATGTTCGCGAAGAAAGTGAATTATCAGGCCCGTTAGGTCATTTACAAGGTATTAAACACATTCCCTTAGGACAGCTTATTTCCAATCTTGAGAAGTTATCTAAATTAAAGGATCAGGAGATTATCTTGGTATGTCGAAGCGGGGCTAGAGCTCATACTGCAGCACAAATTATGCAAAAGAAAGATTTCACTAAAGTATTCGTTTTAGAAGGTGGTATGAAAGCCTGGAGAGATATGGAGAAAAATTAATTTGCCTGAAAAGTGAATCCTATGAAAGAAAGAAAAAGCTACCCAACAGAAGAGGTCGAACCTGAAAATTTCTTAGACAATGATGAGGTCAAGAAACTCCTAGAAACTCGTGAGAACTATAAATTCAAACAAGAAGACTATCTAAAATTACTGAATTGTGTCCATTGTAATGCTTGTGGAACATCGGAGGAGAGGTGTCAGCTAAATCAGAAATATTTAGAAGATGGAAATGAAATTGAGGGTCTCTCTGATATGATTCTAAGTATTGAAAAATATGGTACTCCTTATTCAACAGATAAAACGCGAATCAGAAGGCCTGAAGGCATCCCTGAAGAGAGTAAGACCCTCTATTTCATGGGTTGCTTATCTACCATTAGAGTTCCTCGGTATACAGAGAATTCATTGAAATATCTTCTGAAACAGAATATAGATTTCACTATATTAGAAAAGGAAATTTGTTGTGGATATCCATTATATGTTTCTGGGGCTTTTGAAGAATATGAGAAATGCAAAAAACAGAACGTAGAAATATTCAACCGTTACGAAAGAATTATATGCGCTTGCCCTGCCTGTTATTATGTGTTTAAAGTCCATTATCAAGAAGATGTTGATGCAGAAATAACATTTGTAGTAGATTATCTGAAACCAACAGATACGAAAAAAACAGGCCAAGTAGCTATCCAACATCTCTGCCAATTAATGAATCGTGGACGCCCTGAAGTTATGAAGTTTGTAAATAATGTTCTTAGTGAATCTGGGTATGAAGTGCTTGATGTTCCTCATTGGTGTTGTGGAGGCGGGATTGGATACATGCATAGACTGGATATTATTGATAAAATAGCTATAGAGCGAATGAAAGATTTCAATAGGGGAGATTATAGTACTACATACTGTGTTTCATGTTGGTGGATCCTTTCCCGCTTTGGTCGCAAGTATAAGATCACACCTAAACCTAAGGATATTTTTGAGTTATTATTGTAACACCTTTCAGAATTAGCATTTAGGAGGGGGATACTTTTTAAGCATAAAGAGATTTGAAATTTAGAATTGATTTTCAGAGGTTAGATTTATGTTTGGACAACTACCAATTAATCTTGAAAAACTAAGTAGCGAACATTTAAACATGGAAATATTACGTATTGCTTTAATTGCTGAACTTGATGCCATAAACCTTTATGAACAGATGGCAGCTTACACTGATGATAAGCACATAAAGAAGGTCTTATTAGAAGTGGCTAAAGAAGAGAAAGCACATGTTGGAGAATTTCAGACCTTATTATTGAGACTTGACAAGGAACAGGTTGAAGAGATGGAAGAAGGAAGAAAGGAAGTAGAGGAATTAACTGAATGACAAACTATCCCCATTTTTTGGAAGCCGAAGACAAAGATATTACCCTATTAATCAGAAGAAAAAACACCAGTATGGATTTTCTTAGCTAATAACAAAATAAGGATTCTTACAAGATGGATCTCCTTATTTCTTTT
>JBHLPG010000257.1:0-5790 GCA_048939725.1 Promethearchaeota archaeon
TGGTAGGTACCACAGTAGCTGAAAAAATGAATCTTAATCTTGGGGACGAGATAGAAGTCACTTACAAAGAAACGACCCGTGATACCACTAAAAGTCTTCAAATTACAGGAATTATTACTTCTGGCGGTGTGGAGGACAATCATATTTTTGTACCCCTTCCTGTTGCACAAAACCTATCCCAACGTGAAAACTTGGTTCATTCAGTTCAGGTTTCAGCCTTATGTACCGCATGTCCAATAGAGACGATTGCAGCAGAAATTGAGGGTAAAATCAGTTATATAGAAGCAAAAACCATTCTTCAGATGACTAATGCTGAGATGAGCGTGTTAAGTAAGATTCAGTTAACAATGGCTTTTGTTACAATTATTGCTCTTTCTGCTACGACATTAGGGATGAGTACAACCTTAACTGCATCAGTCTTAGAGAGGTATACCGAGATTGGGCTTATTAAAAGTATCGGGGCGGAAAATAGAAAAATAGCTGCTCTATTTTTCGTTGAATCCTCAATCATAGGGATACTGGGGGGGATTCTGGGTTTTCTCTTTGGAATTATTGGAGCGCAATTTGTCGGGTTTCTTGTATTCAATTCGTTTGTGACTCCCCAGTTGATGGTTTTACCTGTTATACTTGGAATTTCGACTTGTGTATCTCTACTGGCTTCTTTATTACCAGTTAGACGAGCTATGGGAATTGAGCCAGTTTTAGTACTGAGGGGCCTATAATGAAAGCTGGATTTATACGAACACATAACTTAACTAAGGTTTATGATGGTATTACTTATGCCTTAGACAAGGTAAATCTCACTATCGAAGAGGGAGACTGGGTATCATTGATTGGGCCGTCTGGTTCGGGGAAAACTACACTGTTAAACATGATTGGGTGTTTAGATAGGCCTACAGAGGGGTCAGTTATTATAGATGGAACTCTGGTGACAAATTTAGATCAAAATCAATTGACACGCTTTAGACGAGAAATGATTGGTCTGATTTTTCAACAACATTACCTAATTCCTTACTTAACCGCTCTAGAGAATGTTATGATTGCAATGTACTACCATAGCATTGTTGATGAAAATGAGGCAATCGATGCATTAACGAAAGTCGGATTAGGAACTCGTTTAAACCATAAATCCTCTAAATTGTCTGGAGGAGAACAACAACGTGTTTGTATCGCTCGTGCGTTGATCAATGAGCCCAAAATACTCATTGGAGATGAACCAACAGGGAATTTGGATCAGAAAAATGGTCAGATTGTGATGGATCTTTTCTCCAATTTACATGAAGAGGGTCACACAATTCTTATTGTTACTCATAACTTAGAAATCGCAAAACTGGGTAATACGATTCTACAAATGGTTGATGGTAAGGTGTCTCTCGACACAACTAAACGTAATAACTAAATAAGCTAAAAAGAAGTGAAAAGTTTGGCAAACAAAAGCAATCGAAGAAAGATGAGGGTAAAAGCTCAAAGAATGAAAGCCAAAAAACTGGTCAAAGAAGAGGGAGATCATAACTGGAATATGGTATTGGCAATTATAGTGGTAACAGTGGTTGGATTTTCTGCAATACTATTTCTGCAAGGAAATAACGATTCGAACTCTGGTAATCGAATGTCAACACCACAGAAAGAGGGAGATAATTTAGTACTATCATTATCTAGTTTAAGTAGTAAGGCTAAGTTTTATAGTTATAAAACAGAGGGTGTGCAAATCTCCTATTTTGCGGTACTTGGCTCTGAGAAAGAAGTCCGCCTCGCCTTTGACGCGTGTGATGTATGCTTTGCAGAGAAAAAGGGGTATCGACAAAGTGGTGACGTGATGGTCTGTAATAACTGTGGAAAACAATTCTATATAGATGGAATTGGAACTGAGAACCTTCAAGGTGGCTGTTGGCCAAGCTATTTGCCCATCACAATCGCTGAAGGGAACGTTCGTATTAAAATTTCTGATGTTGTAGCGAAGAAATTCATGTTTGAATGAACTTATGGTTCTAAATCAAGAAGAATGTGAAATAAGAAAAAATAGGGGTATCTCCCTCTTTCTTTCTCTACCCCCTTAGTTAAACCCATGAATTAATCTATTCTGTAATCTGTTTCGGTTCTTCAGTCTGCAATCGGCCAATAAACTCCTCTGGATGACATTTCAAGCGTTCCTCGGTAATAAGATTGTGAAGTTTAACATGCTGGTCTACATTTTGGGAATCAGCCATATGTTCCAGTCGATGTTCCAGCCCCTCTAGTAAGATATGTTTCAACATGTTTTCTGAAGAATCGAAGCCCCAATCGAATAATTTCGAAGCGGAATTGAAGAATTCAATTAATTCTGTTGGTAAGTCAATTTGAATATTCATAATTACCAGATCCTTAAAAATTATTGATATTAACAATTGTTAACTGGGATTATTAAAAGGTAGTTCTTCGAATTTTGATTCCTAAATAAAATTGCGGAAAAGACTTGGAAGTTGAAGGATGGGCATGAAATGGTAGATTTGTTAATTCTTCATGGAACATTGCTTACGATGGACACTCAAAGGCGAGTTTTAAATGATGGTGCTGTTGCTATTGAAAAAGGGCGGATTCTTGATGTTGGTACTACTGAAAAGCTAAAGAATAAGTACACTGCTAGAAAGGAGATTGATGCGTCAAAAAGAGTTGTGATGCCAGGCTTAATAGATACTCATGGACATGCGGGTCATAGCTTGGTAAAAACTGTTGCTGAAAACATAGGTGATGATTGGGTTCCAATTATAGAGAGATTTTACGCGGAAGGGACTACCCCTGATTACTGGTTTGTTGATGGGCGATTAGCTGCTTTAGAGAGATTAAAATTTGGTGTCACGTGTGGCGTTTCATATCTTGGTTCTTGTCCACGGACCGATGACCCTATCTATGGACTAAAACACTGTGAAGGTGTAAGTGAAATTGGAATCAGAGATGTTTTAGCAATAGGGCCAGGGAGGCCTCCTTTTCCAAAAAAATATCTTAAATGGGAAGGAAATACCTCTACAAAGATTTTCGCTTCTTTTGAACGCAATCTTGAAGTGACTGAAAGCATAATGCGGAGTATAAAGAAACAATATCATAAAATAGATTATACTATGTCTCCACCCTCAATCACAATAGGTTCCTTATCAAAAGATGGTCAAGTCAAAGATCTTCCAGACGTTAAAGAAAAAGTGGAACTTATGAAGCACATTATCGAAAAATGGAAGCTAAAATTGCATACTCATGCTTACTCCCCTCAAATTCTTTTTGCTGATGAAAAACTAGACATTTTAGGTCCTCATGTAAGTCTAGCCCATTGTACAGGCCTTTCAAACGAAGAGATCCAGATCATGGCCAGAACTGATACAAAAGTGTGTCATTCCCCGAGTGCTCGAAGTATTATCCCTGTACGATGTCCTGTTATAGAATTATTAGATGCTGGAGTAACAGTTTCCATCTCAACTGATGGTTCTTCTCCAGATCGGACTTTTGATCTTTTTAAAGACTTACGAATGGCCATGACGATTCATCGAACATTTTTCAAGGACGAATCAGTTTTACCTCCTGGAAAGGTCTTAGAAATGGTTACAATTGACGCTGCCAAGACATTGGGGTATGAAAGTGATTTAGGGTCTCTGGAGGTGGGGAAAAAAGACGATGTTATCATTATTGATATGATGAAACCTCATTTAGTGCCCTATTTCATGATACCACAACGGGTAGCCTATGAGGTTTCTGGACAGGATGTGGATACAGTGATTGTGGAGGGGGAAATCCTTATGGAAAATTCTCTCGTCCATGTCGACGAGCGTTCTATCCTCAACGCAGCTCAAGTAGAGGCTGAAAATGCAGTCGAACGAGGCCAGCTCGAAAAATATATTGAAATTCCGAAGGATTTTTGGGGAAAAACTAGATACTAACCCCTAAAGGTGAAATTCATGAAGAATTCCTTTCGTAACAAATTGTGGTATTTAGCTCATCCATATACTGCTGATTCAGAAGACAAAATCGAGTTCAACGTGAAGAGTGCAAATACTATTGCAGCTAAGCTTATCTGTGCTGGTTTATTTGTCTATTCACCTATCAGTATGACCCATTGGATTCACAAAGAAGCTGTTAAAATGGGATTGATTGATAATAGTGAATGGCAACTTTGGATGAAGTTTGATTTTTTTTTCATCGAGAACCATTGCAATGGTCTCATTTTATCTCCAGGATGGGAAGATTCCCTAGGGTGCAATGAGGAATATCGAAGATTTGAAGAGCTTCAGAAACCGATCTATATGCTAGAGGAGGTTTTTCAGGAATTAAGGATTAAGAAGTAAATGTTACAGTAGAAGGGTATGTTCGGTATTAATTTTTAATTAGTTTGATTCCTTGAAGAGCTATAGTAGGAGTGGTATATGATGTCCTTTAAAGAACTGTTTGAGCAAAGAAAGTACAAAAAAATTCTAGATCAGATAGAAAAGAAAGAGTCCCGTTCCATTCCAATCACAGAACAAGTTGATCGAATTTATTATCAAACCTACTCGTTGGTAAAATTAGGGCAAAATGAAAAGGCATTACAAGTAATAAACCAAGCTCGAAAGCAATTTCTAGATATAACATTTCAGGATAAGATAGATCATCTCAAGCTTTTAATTGCGAATTTTTATGCATTACTGTCACTAGAACAGTACGAAGACGCTTCAGTTCTTCATTTGGAGTGTGACACCATCGTAAGCTCACTCACTGACATGGAACGCGAAGCAGAATTAGAATGGCTAGCTCTTTATTATAACACTCAGGGTATCTCATACTTTCATAAAAGTGAATTTACGTCAGCTTTAGAGTCTTATAATCGAAGTGTGGAATTATATGAACGCTTAAATGAACCAATAGACATTCTACGACCTATTCTTAATATTGGTAACTTAAGCTTTATAATAGGTAGAGTAGACCAGTCATTAGAACTTCTCCAACGTGGACTTGTCATAGCTGAAAAATATGACCAACCTTGGGCTATTTCAGAAATGTTAATTATGATTGCTTGGATTTTTATGAGAAAAGGAAATGTAGATATAGCTTTAAAGCACGCTCATCGTGGTTTTAATCTTATTGAAAAAACTGGGGCTATTCATGAGCTAGTGGGGGTCTTGAATTGTCTTGGGTGGGCTTATCGTGCGAAAGGGGAGCTTGATACATCGTTGGAGTATTTACTCCGTGGTTTGACTCTACAAGAAGAAATAGGTAGTCAAATTGCTATTGGCCATCTCCTGAACAATATTGGATATGTGTATTGGTTAAAAAACGATCTTACCAAAGCTTTGGATTACCACCAACGTAGTTTGATCCTCCGAGAAGAACTCAAGGTCGATATGGATATTGTGGAATCACTCAGTAACCTTATTTTGGTTTCAGTAGATCAACAAGATTACAAGCAAGCGAGAGTATATTTGGATCAGATGCAAAAATTGAAAAAACTCCATTCAGAAGTGTATTATCGTATTCACAGTCTTTATTTTGAAGCCTTGATTTTAAAGCAAAGCGGGCGAATAAAAGATAAGGCTAAAGCTCAAGGTCTCTTAGAAGATATTATTAACGAGGAGGATGAGTTACTAGGATTTAAATACGAAGCAATGATTCAACTATGCGAACTCTTATTAGAAGAAATGAAATCTTTTGGTGACCCTGGGGCACTTGAAGAAGCCAAAAACCTCGTATACCAGTTACATTCGCTTTCACGAAATGAACCAACATACTTCATCGAAATTTTACTCTTAGAAGCTAAGTTCGCTGTCATTGAAGGTGATTTACAGAAAGCGTTCG
>JBHLPG010000033.1:0-23284 GCA_048939725.1 Promethearchaeota archaeon
ACATATATACAATCCGTACTTTCGTATTATTGCTCTATGTGTTCCACATCGCCGACACGTACGTGTTCCCTTCCCAAACTTTTTCTTTGGCTCTGACATCTTATGCATGGTTATACAACTCCGAGATTGAACTCATGCTTGAAAAAAGCAATTCCTTCTTCTTTAGTGATTCTATGGCTAGCAGGAATTTTCATCTTCCGAGACCTTCGCCGGTTGGTTCGATAGCCTGGGCGTTCCAAGACAATGGTAGTATCAAAGCCGTGAACCCCGATTTTAGGGTCGTATTTGACATTGGGTAATTTTAGATGATCATCTATTCCTAATGATAGATTTCCATGTCTATCGAAATTCTTTTGAGATACTTGATCCTCAACTGCCCAAAATGCCTTTTTCAAGAATTCTTTAGCAAGTTCCCCTCTTAACGTTGTGAATACTGCTATTGGTTCGTGTTTCCTGATTCCAAATCCTCTAACAGATTCTTTTGCTCTTCCATTTGCAGGACTTTGATTTGTTAGGATCTCACAGAGTTCTCGGGCTTTCTCCAGTTGTGGGCCTGAGGTGCCTACTGCGAAATTCACACACACCTTTAAAATTCGTGGTTTCCGCATTGGGTGTGCATTCCATTCCGCCACGAAAGCTTTTTCAGTATCTGTGAGTGGGATTGGTTCCCTTTCTTCTTCTACTGCTGGGGGAGTTCTTTTTCTAAAGCTCATCTTGAGCATCCTCGGTAATTTGCTCTACTTCTTGTGGGATTTCGATGACTGGTTCATCTCGGCCTATAACAAACAGATGATGATCTGTTGTTTTGATTTCTCCCATTTCTGTTTCTAATGTAATTGTACGAGTTCTTCGTCCGCTTTGAGTTTCTATTTCTTGGATTTTTCCGACGACACCTACATTATGTCCTCCCATAATTAATGCAGTGTTACCTTCTGTGAAGGGGTAGTGATCTTCTATTGTTCTATCTTCTAGGTTGAACATCACGCTATCTTTAACTGCAAGTTCTGAGATAGGGAACTTGTGTTCCTCTTCGGGATCCATTAGATAATTCCTCCCATCGTGAAATGTAAGTTGAATTAAGTTTTTCTTAACTGTTTGTTTTCTCTTGATCCGTTGCATCTTCAGATGGGCATCTTCTTTTGAAATTGGGTGTAGTTTGAATCTCCGTTTTCCACGGTATGGCGTCAGCCGGTAATATTCATCTGTTTTGGTTATTTCCAATATATCCATTGGACCCATGCTAGATTTGTAGCTTGTTTGCACTTTCCCATCAACTTTGATCATTCTTCTGCTCAGTATTTTTTTGACTTCGGAAAGGGTTTTGGCGTATCCTAATATTTCTCTAATCACAATTCCCAACGGGATCGAAGAATCCATTGTACTCCGTGTTGGGTAAGGTTTGATTGTAAAGATGCCATGTTTCCTTGGTATGGGATAAGCGATTGGGGCACTTAATCGTTTTTTATGTTGGGGACTTCCTTTCTTACCCATTGTGCTCTACTCCATTACTCTTCTTCAATGGCTTCTGCCGCAGTGATATCGTCTTCATCAATTTCGAGTTCCATTTTCGCTCGTCGTTCCAAGATCTTCTTCCGGGACCTGTCTACTTTTCCAAACCGGCGAATAACTACATTTGAGGCATCGATCTTGTACATCACTTTTGATTTGTCCGCTTTTTCACGAGCAATTCCATCGACCCCTAATCGTCGTTTTTTCGTATCAACTGTGAGGATTTTCCCTTCAGTCCCTACGAAATCGCCTGTGGTGATATAGACAACATCACCTGTACGGACAGGCATTTTTTTCACCTTGTATTTCTCTCGTAGGTCTTTGGAAAGTCGTACTGACATCATTTTTGACCGATGAAATGAATCTGCTGTGTATATTCGGCGTCTTTGTTTTGATGGATCACGAGTTTTTGATTTTGTACCCATTTTGGTTCACCTTTCAGGAAATTACTCGGGCTGTACTCGCAATTCGTGGCCACGCATCAGCTGCTTCTTTTGAAACGGCTCCCCGAATTTCGCTTCCTCTTGGTTCTCCCTGTTCGTTTGTAACCACTACTGCATTATCTTCAAAATATACCCAACTTCCATCTGATCGTTTATAGGGCTTTTTTTGTCTGATTACAACCGCATGGACAATTTGCCTACGCAGTTTGGGGGTTCCTTTTTTCACTGAGCACACGATCATATCCCCTACTCTTGCTGCGGGTTGTCGTCTTAATCGGGTATTGTGCCCTTTCACACTGATAACTTGGATCATTCTTGCTCCAGAGTTATCTGCTACTCTAACAATGGCTCCAGTTGGTAATGCGCGGGTTATGCGCCTTGTTACAAGCCTTAATGATCTTCGCTTCTTCATTTAATCATTCTCCTTTCCCTAAATTTTCAATTACTACGAAAGATACGGTTTTAGATAATGGACGGCATTCTCCAATTCGTATTCGGTCTCCAACTTTCGCATCTATACAGGGGGGGTTATGAGCATGCATTCGTATGGTTGAACGCCCATAGCGTTTGTACTTTCTTACTAATTCCAGATAAGGTCTTTCCACAGTCACTGTTTTGTCCATTCTGTCTGATATAACTTTTGTTTCAATAATTCGCCCACGAACGGATAGTGTTCCATGGAAAGGACAGTTCTGGTCATCGCACGTCCTTTTAGGTGTTGGAGCAATTCCGATATGTCGTGAATACTTTTTCTTCACCATTTACGTTTCCTCATACGTTTTATACGATCTTCATGTCGTCCTTTCATTTGGTTACCATTTATTTCGTATGATTGGTTATTAATTGTGATTCGTAATTTTGCTTGATCCTTTGGGATTATTTTCAAACCTTTAATGGTCATTATTTCCCAAGTATTTTTTGTTTCGTTTCTAATTTGTCCTGAAAACACTTTCCCTGAATATTCGATTTCGCATTGTCGATTAATTAATCTAATTCTTAATATATTTCTCTCTAGTGATATTTCATGGCAATTTCGGGACATCTTGTTCTTCCTTATTAATTGTGAGAATTCGAGCTACTGTTCGTCTTAATTCACGGACACGACCCGCGGATTCAATTGATCCTGTTCGAGCTTTACCTCTCAATGTCAATAATTCGGTTTTTAATTCTGCTAGCTTTTTCTCTCGTTCAGGAAGCGTCATTTTTCGAATTTCTGCTTTACGTAATATCGCCGTTTTTATCACCCTTTTTCTTCAAAATCTTCCGCTTTCAGTAATTCTTCGCTTTCTTCTTCTTTGGTCGTACTATCAAGCTCCGCTTCAGTTGAATCTTTTTCTTCTGCAGCTGTTTTAGGTACGGGTTCTGCAGCTGTTTCAGGTTTAGTTTCTACTTCTGGTTTTTTGAATATTAATTCTTCTTCCTCTTCGATTAATTCCTCTTCTTTTGGTTCACCAAAAACATTAGGAATAAGTACAGCGTCATCAGGGAGCACTGCATTGGGCTGCATAATCTTAACGTGAACTCCGATAACTCCCTGTTTGAGTGTAACTTCCATTACAGTGTCTTCGACATATCTCTTAGAGGGTTCACCACATTTTGCGACAAATCCTTCCCTAAAGACTTCTGAACGTGCCCGCTGAGAAGTTAATTTTCCCTTTATAGTGATTTCACAGCCTCGTGCGTCAGCAGACATGATTCGTCGAACTAAAGCGTAACCCGCTCTACGAAAGTGAAATCCTTTTTGGATCTGGGAAATTAGTCGACCTGCCATGACTCGGGAGTTTAGTCGAGGATTTTCGAGATCTTTAATTTCAAGTTGAGGGGTTTCTAATCCATATATATGTTCTAAAGCATCAGTAATTTTCCTAACATTCCGTCCACGTCTACCAATTACCATTCCCAAGCGAACTGCGTGGATTACTACTCGATGGCCCATTGGCGTTTTATGAATCTCTACCTTTCCTTGTCCCGCTAGCTGCAGTTCATCATTCAAGAATTCACTTACCTGAACATATTGTAAGTTCCTATTTAGTAATTCTTTTCTTGCTGCCATTCCCTCACTCCTCCGTTACTACTACCTCAACGTGTGTTAATGTTTGATTACTTGGTGATGACCTTCCATGGGCTCGTGGCATTATTCCTCGAATTTTCCGTCCTCTTTGGGCTGCCATATGTGTGATTCGTAACCGACTGACCTCTAATCCCTTGAATGAGGAATTCTGTTCCACGTTTTCTAGGATACGCAGGATTTCTCTCGCTGCCTTCTGTGGATAGCGTCCTGCTGGCCATTTCTGCAAATCGCGTCGGTGAGGAATTTTTTTCCGATAACGTTTGAAAGGGACACTTTTTTTCCCAGAGATGACGTGTTCAAGATATTCTTGGGCTGTTTCTAGGTATTTCCCTTTTAGTTCGTGGCAAATTTCTCGAGCATGTTTAGGCGAAATTCGCATATTCCGTCCTGTTGCGACTGCAGTGCGGTCTGCATCTAACCCAAAGACGGAGATTTTATAATTTGGCACTTCAAATTCAACCATAACAAAGATTGAGGAATAATCCTGAACCTTCTTTCGTTTTCTTTTTTTTTAACCTTTACACGTAGTATTGGCTTATTTTAAACATTTAAGGTTACGATTTTTTCGTTATAAAAATCATCTCCTTCCACTTAGTAATATACGCATTTCAAGCCCTTTGAAATATTTTTACCGCTTCCTTGTTAATTCATCGTTTCCGCTATTTTTGTTTCACCACCACATCCGATTCTCCTTTCTAACCTTTTTTGTGGTAGTTAACATGTTATTTTCTATACAATGATTTTTACATATCTTTCAGTTCTTTAAAGTGTCCACCTGTATTTTTTTAACCACATAAATTTTTCCCTGTATATGAAAGTAAAGGTGATTTTATTTGTCTTCACGTCGTGGTTTTCGTTATCGTGGATTTACTCTTGATGAACTTCGTCAAAAATCTATGGATGAGTTTATTTCTCTTCTTCCTGCCCGTCAGCGTCGATCACTGACCCGTGGGATGAGTACTCAACACATTAAACTTATGGAACGGATTCTTGCTAGCAAAGAGTCCAAACGACCTGTAAGAACACATTGTCGTGATTTTATCATTCTTCCTGAACTTATTGGTGCTGTCGTTCAGGTTTATAATGGCAAGGAGTTTCTTCGTGTGAATCTGCAGCCAGAAATGCTTGGGCATTATCTAGGGGAGTTCGCGCCCACCTGTAAACAAGTTAAACACTCCGCTCCTGGTATTGGAGCCACAAGAGGATCACAATTCGTCCCCTTGAAGTAAGGATTCTTGGAAGCAGCATTTAATCCAGTTATTCTTGATTTTCAAATCGTAGTAGTTTTTTATAGAGATTTAATGCAGCTTTTTTCTGGGCTTCTTTTTTGCTCCTCCCAGACCCTTTCCCCTCTAAAATTTCATCTTGGTATCTTGCCTGACATAGATACCAATACTGGGGATCATGATCTGTCCCCTCCCTCTTGAGTAATTGGTAGACTGGCCCAGGTAAATGTTGTTGGTGAAAAAATTCCTGTAGTTGATTTTTCGGATTATGTTCATTGACTTCTGGTGAACTACTACTAAGTTCATTGTTGGTTAAGACACTATCTAAAAGATCCCCAAATAGTCGTAATAACAGTGAATAACATGATTCTAACCCATTAGCTACATATAATGCTCCAAAGATAGCTTCAACAGTGTCAGCAAGATCCTTTTCTTGAATTGTATAGGCTGGTGCACACCGTAGGATCAAACCTATCTGGAGGTCTTTTCCTATTTTCGCTAATGTTGTATTCTGGACAATCTCTGCACGTTTCTTTGTCAATATTCCTTCAGTCATAACATCTTTTTGATACAACCAGTCAAGAACGAGAAGATCAATCACTGAATCTCCAAGTGTTTCGAGTCGCTGATTATCACGAACTTCTGGATCTACTGATTTATAAGATGGATGAGTAAGAGCTTCGATGAGTAGTGGTAAAGATAATTGCAGATTGAATCTGAGATTAAATTTTTGAAATATCTCACTGCTTTGCTCCTTTGACATTAGAATGGCCTCACATTCATTCATCATATAGAATGATATAAAGGAAGCTTAAAATATTAGAATTTGTAACAAAGTTTAACCGAGATTCTCCTCAATATATGAAGGAAAGATAAATGGCACAAAAAACGCTGAAGGAGTATGGATTAGAGTTTATTAACGAAATGGCCAAAGATCGAGAGGTAGCTCAACAAGAAATTGGCGTAGGTATTTCTGGGGCTAAAAGTTCTCTTGTCAACCAAGGGCTTCCTCATTTTTCTTACAAAGATATGGAAGAATTTGTCAAGATTATCAGGAAGGAGACAGCTCGTGTTGTGGACGGAGAATTGACGCGCATTACTCTCAAATCCTTGGGACGTATTCGACAAATTATCCAAAGTGATGCTACATTTCTTCAAGAAGTCAATTCTTCTGTGTCTGAAGAACAAATACAAGAATTTGAGAAAGAAATCACCAATTTAAGAGACCAAATTAAAGAGAAAAATACGCAATTGTCTCAGCTTGAACGTGAACGAGATGATGTCCGCCACTTATTCGAGGAAAACCAGGACAAAATGAATCAATTAGAGATTGAGATAAAACGGTTGCATCTCCAAGTTCAAAATCTTCAAGAGCAGGAAGAGCTTAGCCAGAAGAGTGTTATAGAGATCAGATCGGAATTGGCTGCAAAAGAGGCGTTAATTGAGAAGTTAAAAGAAAATGAAAAGATCCACGAGAAAGATATTGAAGAGGCGCTTGCATCTATCGCTGAAACATATCAAATACAAGAAGACTATTATGCTCGGATGTTAGAGGAGGCTGTTCAGCAGCGTTTAAAGCAAGTCCGTCAGGACTATGATCTAGAACTCGAAGAGATGCAAACCCGATTGAAGAATGAAATCGAACGTCATGAAGCGGACTCTAAACAACATAAAATGACAGTATCTCGTCTTGAAGAGGCCCTTAATATGGCTGAAGAAGAACAACATACCCTTCAAGAAAAACTAAATCAAGTTTATGATGAACGGTCTCAACGTAATTTGATTTTAGAATATACACAACGATTACTATCCACCCATCCGCTGTATGCTTCAATCTTGATCTTACTGAATCTTGGAGGCGTTTTAGATCTTCCAACACTCGCCATGTCTGTTGGTGCGCATCCAACGAGACTGAAACAAATGTTAGAAGAGGAGTTAGTCTCAAGAAATCTGATCACTATATCCCTCGACGATCCACCAATAGTCCGTGCAACTATGGAATAATGAATTTAGAGCTATTCTTCAAATTTTGCGGGAAAAAAAGTGGAAGAGGAGACAGCAGGCTCCAGGATTAATAAAACCATTGGTCTTGGATGGTAGTTAATACAGAGAAATTTTTTTGCCTTAAAATTTTAGCTAGGGGTCTATAAAATGATCCTTTATATGTTTTATATTATTTGAAAAATAAGGGCCGGCACGGGGAATCGAACCCCGACATGGAGGGCCACAACCTCCGAGACTACCATTGTACTATAAGCAGAACGTCGCTCAGATTTATCCTACGCCGGCCAGGGCATATGGAGAGATCTATGGATGTATTCGTTAAGATCTCGACGAATAAGATCCATCTCCATTGAATAGGGAGGGAAATAAATCTCTTATGATTGGGAAGAGAAAAATTGAATGATTTAATGAAGGGAGCATGATTCCAAAAAATCAAGCTAATGCTTCGATCTTAGGTGGATATCATGAATGAGAAAAGTACTGACAAATCTCAGCTCGGATTAATTCACGTTATCTCTGGTAATGGGAAAGGGAAGACGACATCTGCTTTAGGATTGGCACTTCGAGCTGCAGGACACGGTTTTCGTTCCTTATTTATCCAATTTATGAAAAAAGGGTGGGATTATGGGGAGTTGAAAGTGATTCAGAATATTCCTGAAATAACCATCCTTCAGTATGGGACACCTGAGTTTGTCGATAAGGAGAATCCGAAGCAAATTGATTTAGATGAAGCTCAAGCTGCTTTAGATCGAGCTCGTTTAGCTATCACAAAGGAAACCTGGGATTTTTTAATTCTAGATGAAATCCATGTTGCTTTAGACTTCAAATTAATATCAGAAAATCAGGTAATTGATGTCATCAAGCAAAAACCTAAAAATCTTGAGTTAGTTTTAACGGGTAGAGACGCGCCTAATGTGATAATTGAGCTTGCTGATTATTATACAGAAATCTGTGAACGTAAACATCCGTATCAAAAGAAGATATTAGCCCGAAAAGGTGTTGAGTATTGACTTCAAATACAACTAAGAGTGGAAGGACTGCAATGGATGATAAAGCCAATGACTTAGATGAAATTAAACGGAAACGGAAAGAATGGGAAGGGATCTATGATAAGGTAACACAAAAGCATCCAGAACGACTGCAAAAGTTTATGACCACTTCTAGTCTTCCCATTAATCGAATATATGACCCAACAGATCTTCCTGCTGATTGGGGGTATCAAGATGCCTTAGGATATCCAAGTATCTTTCCATTCACACGAGGTGTTCAACCAACCATGTATCGTGGGCGATTGTGGACCATGCGGCAATTTGCAGGATTTGGAGGGGCTGAAGAGACAAATCAGCGGTTCAAGTTTCTTCTTGAGCATGGAATGACTGGTTTAAGTGTCGCCTTCCATCTTCCCACAATTTATGGGCGTGAATCTGATCACCCAATGTCACTTGGAGAGGTTGGTAAATTAGGCGTGGCTATTGATACATTAAAAGACATGGAAATCTTATTTGATGGAATTCCTCTAGATAAAGTAACTACATCAATGACAATCAATGCACCTGCAGCAATTTTGCTTGCTATGTATATTGCAGTAGCGGAGAAACAAGGAGTAAGTTCCGATCAAATAGGTGGAACCATCCAAAATGACATCCTTAAGGAGTTTATTGCCCAAAAATCGTACATTTTTCCTCCAAAACCTTCAATGCGAATCATTGTGGATATTATCAACTATTGTTCCAAACATGTTCCTCGCTGGAATACCATTTCCATTTCTGGATATCATATCCGCGAAGCAGGATCAACTGCGGTTCAAGAACTCGCTTTCACGTTAGCAGATGGATTGGAATATGTCAGATGGGCTGTGGAAGCAGGTATGGATATTGATGATTTTGCTCCTCGATTATCATTCTTTTTCAATTCTCATAATGATCTATTTGAAGAAATAGCTAAGTATCGAGCCGCCCGACGTATTTGGGCCCGACATATACAACAATACCAACCGAAAAAACCTCGGTCTATGTGGTTACGATTTCATACTCAAACAGCAGGATGCTCTTTAACTGCTCAACAACCTTATAATAATGTTGTACGAACAACTATCCAAGCACTCGCAGCGATATTAGGGGGAACTCAATCTCTCCATACAAATTCGTTAGATGAGGCATTAGCTTTACCTAGTGAGGAAGCTGTGGAGATTGCATTGCGAACTCAACAAATCCTTGCTCACGAAAGTGGTGTGACAAACACCATCGATCCACTTGCAGGGAGCTATTTTATAGAAGCATTGACAAATGAAATGGAAGAGCAGACCGAAGAGTATTTTTCCAAGATTGAACAGTTGGGAGGGGTCATTCCTGCGATAGAAAAGGGTTTTTTCCAGCAAGAAATAGCGAATGCAGCATATCAATATCAAAAGGAGATAGAGGAAAACCAACGAGTGATAGTTGGCGTTAATGAATATTGTTCAGAAGAAGAAATTAAGATTCCCCTTCTTCTAATTGGGGAAGAAATTGCAGAACGGCAGATATCACGTTTACATCAAACGAAAAATGAACGAGATAATGAGGCAGTAAGAGAGGCGTTGGTAGAGGTACGTCAGGCTGCTGAGGGGACTGATAACTTGATGCCCCTTATTCTAAAAGCTGTAAAAGCTTATGCGTCTGTTGGTGAAATTTGTGACGTATTACGAGAGGTCTTTGGAGAGTGGAAAGGAGACCAATTGATTTGAATGAACTTCTCATTAGGTGAAAATGATGACCCGTAAAATTAGAGTCTTATTAGCAAAACCTGGGTTAGACGGCCATGATCGAGGTGTGAAAGTTGTTGCACGAGCATTGAGAGATGCAGGCATGGAGGTCATTTATACTGGACTCCATAAGAGTCCAGAACAGATAGTTGAAGCTGCACTTCAAGAGGACGTTGATGTTATTGGGTTATCCAGCTTAAGTGGATCTCATATGGCGTTATTTCCTCGAATTCTCGAATTACTTAAAGAGAATGAGATGATAAATGATACTCTTGTGGTCGCTGGTGGAATAATCCCTGATGTAGACGTCCCAAAGTTAAATGAAATTGGGATTAAAGGCATTTTTGGTCCTGGAACTGATACCAAAGCCATTGTAGATTTTGTCAAATCAAATCTCAAACGGGTGTTATGAATAATTACTGTTTTCTTTACCCTTTTTTAATGTATAACAGTCATTAATTGTACCGCAATCATTAAAAGGATATATTATATCTTAGAGTCTTAATGAAGGCTCCCTAAGGACAAATAAGAAGAATCACTCTTCTTCATTTATCAGGATTTTCCTAATCAAATGAAATGAGTAGTTATTGCACTTTAGAGCCGCGTTAGTAAGATTAAAAAAGGATCATTTCTAGAAAAAAATAAGTTTTCCATCAACATTATGAGGGAATCATCTATGTTCTTAAGATGGATAGGGTGGCAAAATGGGACAAAGATACGCATACAAGGGTAGTAAAAGAGCGTCATATCAAATTCTACAAATTGTTCTCAATCAATTAAGGAGAGGAGGCGAAAAATTATGGGGAAAATAATAACAGCTTTCGGACGTCTCAAGCTTTTACTCCAACTGACAAGAGGTAATTTACGAAGATCATCAATTTCAATTATAGGATTAGCAATTTCGGTCTCATTAATCGCAGCATTCGTAATTTATTTAGAAATTGATAAAACAAACTATTATCTAGAGATATTAGAGAGACCTGAATTCGATAATTATCCGTTTCGTTATTGTATATGGGATGAGGAAATCTTGTCTCATGCTGATAGTAACTATATTATTGGGGCTAAGGAAGTCTTAGAACAAAAAATTAATGAATCGAATTTAAAAGGTATTCTTATACCTCATCCTTTTTTTCCAACCATAGAAGACACTTATTATCAATATTTTATGAACCAAAGCGACAGAGTAAAATTACAAGGAATAACAATTGATGACTCGGTTCTTACTGACTGTATAGAAGGGAGCACTCTTCCAAATTCAACTGATGAGGTAATACTTTATAATCCACTAAATCAAACTATTAATATTGGGGAAAAATTGAATATCACAATAAGATATTACACGAGTCCTGAATCTGATGTTCGAAAAAAGTATAATTATACATTAACTATTTCCGGTGTTATAACTTCAGATTCATTGAATAGCAATTCCCCCCTTAAAAACCTAGGTTTTTCAGCAGAGGATCCGACATTTATTACGGATATTGCAAATTATTTATCCATTCTTCAGAATATAGATTCAGAAGTCAAACTGTTAGCAACATCAACATACACTTTCGAATCAACTATCACATTTCTATATGGAATCAATTTTACAGCGATTAATGAAAGGAATGTTGTATCAATAGTCCACAATTTATATTCCTATGTAGAATTTACTAGTTGGGGTTTTTATTTAGAAGATTATTACATTCACTCTTATGCTACGACCTATTATACATTGGGTGGGAAAATTAATGAATACAATAATCTTTTCTTAGGTTTTATGATATTCAGCGTGCCTGTATTCATAATTACTCTTTTCTTGATCAATTTTTCATTAGGAATAATCAATGAAAAGCGAGAAAAGGGGCTTTCCCTTTTTAAAATAAGAGGATTATCCTCCTCATTTATTTTCTTGATATTAACTTTGGAAACGTTACTTGTTTCATTAATGGCATCCATAATAGGGATAATAATAGGAATTCCCTTCTCAATGTTAATGATGATGACAAAGGGATTTTTAGTTTTTGATACAGATTTAATCCCGAACAGAGTCATTATTTCCCTTGATAATTTATACTTGATTTTTTTACTTGGATTTTTAATCGCTCTCCTATCTCATTTTCGAACAATCATTCGATTAGCAAGATCAGGTGTGTCTGAGCTTGATCAAGAAGCAAGTAAGAAGAAGAAACGTGCACAAGGCAAATTTAGAGGAAACTTAGACATATTTCTACTGACCCAAGGAATATTAGGAACGATTTTTCTAACTTTGATAATGAACATATTACCAAAGGCTAATATCGGAACTATGGAAGGATTTATGATATTTCTACCTGTTATTTTGATATTAGTGGTATTCAGTCCTATTTCATTACTAGTAGGATTTGTTTTTGCTTTTAATAGATTCATGCTACCTATTTTATCCCATCTAGGAAAATTTCTTTGGGAAAAAGACCGCCGACTTATTGCAGTAGCTACAAGAAACTTAGCGATAAATTCTCGAAATACGAAACGAACAACACTGTTAATCACATGCACAATAAGTTTTCTGATGATTTTATCGATTGTTCCAAATTCTATCCTATTACACTTAAGACACACAGAATATTATCACAATGGAAGTGATGTCCAAATAATAATTAGACCTTCTAAATTCAATCTTTCTAAGCTGAGTGAATTTAGCTCTCAATTAGACGATACACCTGGTATAGATACGACTCTTGTTTCAAGATTGGAATATCATTTTTATGAGGGAGGGGGAGAATGGAAAGAGTTTGAAATTCTAGGGATTGAAAGAAATTTTGTAGATGTTGCTTTTTGGAAAAAGAATTATGATGATAAATCTCTGGATCATTTCGTTACGTTACTCCACTCTTCCTCTCAAAAATACCCAGTAATCATTGATTCTGTTTCTTCAAGGCTCGAAAACTTGAAAATTTCTGATACATATACAGTTAATTCCGATTCCAATCGCGTTGAAGTTTCAATTGAAGAAATGACTGATTACTGGCCTGGTTTAATCTTTAGGGGTAGTACCGATGACCGATTTTTGATTACAACTCGCCCTTTGTTACAAAATCTAACAGTAGCTATCGGCTTTGGAATAACAGTGTTGGATAATGAAGTCTGGTGTAAAATTCTTCCTGGTTATGAATTAGATGAAGTAGTCCCAAAAATCCAAAATATAACCGCTGATTTTGGAGGTTCTTATATCCGAGTTACATTGAAAACTTTAGGCTTTGATGTTGAATCAAGAAGCGGAAAATTTTTCTGGATAATAGTGAATTTTAATTATTTAACAGCCTTGGGAGTGACTCTATTTGTTATTACTCTTTTCACCATTACACGAATTTCTAGCCAAGCAACTGAACTCGGATTAAGTCGAGCTTTAGGGATGAAATATCGTCAAATATTCATTCTGATGTTTTTTGAACCACTTTTGTTATTTTTAATTAGTGGAATTCCTGGAGGAATCTTTGGAACCTTGTTAATCATGAGCTTCGCCAATTTTGGAGCACCTTTGTTTAATTATGGCCCCCCCTTAACCCTTAGTATTGATATCTTTTCAATCATACTTATCTATGGATCTGTTTTACTAATAATAGTACTTAGTGGTTTTATAACATCTTTCATGGCTATTCGAGCCAATATATCTCAAATTTTGAAGGTAGAATGAGAAATATGCTGCTAGAATGTAAGGATCTTATCAAAATTTATCCCTCACCAGTAGAAGGATTAATGTTTCCTGCTTTACGCGGATTAAATCTTACGATTAACAGAGGTCAACTTATTTCCATTATAGGACCTTCAGGGGCAGGAAAGACGACCTTACTCCGCCTTATTAGCGCATTTGAACAACCAAGCTCAGGCGAGATATGGTTTGAAGGAAATCTTGTGAATCAATTCACTGGAAATAGCCTTCTAAGTTATCGCCAGCGAGTCGGTGTGATGTACCAGGACCCACGTGATAATTTGGTCTGGAGTTTGAATGTTTTACAGAATATTTTACTACCAATGCGCTATTCAGGAAAATTTTCAGGACGTCAGAAAGAGAGAGCTACTGAATTATTGGCTGATGTCGGTCTTGAAGGCAAAGAATATCGTAAACCATCACAGCTTTCAGGAGGAGAGCAACAACGAGTTTCAATTGCTGTAGCTTTAGCTAATGAACCTATCCTATTATTAGCTGATGAACCCACTGGAGAATTGGATAGTCATACAACAACTGTTATTATTGATTATCTCAATCAATTAAATCAAAATTTGGGATTGTGTATTCTTGTCGTAACTCATGACAAGCGTTTTGCAAAAATGACTCATAAAACATACAAAATTCGTGATGGAAGGCTTACAACATACCATGTTCGGTCAAAAGAAACTCCAGATATCGATTATCAAGAAGAAATCGTCATTGTAGATTCGCAAGGAAATTTACGTTTGCCTCATGAGGTTCTGGAGCATTTTAAGGATTTAAAGTCTGTGAAAGTGAAAATTGATGGAAAAAGAATCGAGTTAATCCCTTTTCATGAGAAAGATGAGAGTGAAGAGAAATGATTGCTGAAGACATTCTTTACCATTTGGAAGAGGTACAGCGCTATTATATAAGTAAAGCAGAGGTAGTAAAAGCAATAAATGGAATAAATCTTACAATTTATCAAGGGGAATTTATTACGATCCTTGGGCCCTCTGGATCTGGTAAAACAACGCTATTAAACCTATTAGCAGGTTTGGATAAGCCCACAGGAGGAAAAATTCTCCTGATGACTTATGATCTTCATACCCTAGGAGATTCAGATCTCTGTGACCTAAGACGACACCTTATTGGTATCATTTTTCAATTTTATAACATGCATCCGTCCTTGACCGCGCAGGAAAACGTGGAGTTTCCGATGCTTATAGCCAATTCATCAGCAAAGATTAGAAAAATTCGAGCATTAGAACTCTTAGAAAAAGTCAACATGTATGAAAAAAGAGACAATTATCCAGCGGAATTATCAGGGGGAGAAAAACAACGAATTGGTATTGCACGTGCTTTAGCGAATAATCCTCAGGTGATAATAGCAGATGAACCCACAGGAGATCTCGACTCTGAAAATGCTAATGAAATCATTGAAATTCTTTTAGCTATCCAACAGGAAGGTAAAACTATAGTAATGGTCACTCACGACGAATCTCTCTTAACTGATAATATGAAGATTTTACATTTGGTTGATGGAAAAATATCTTGCTAGAAAACGACACTCGAAGAACTTTCAAATTCCTCTATTATTTAAATAAGATGGAAATATTGTTTCCACAATTTTCCTAAAGAAATCAGCCTTTTCTTCTCTTGTATGAGTATATTTTCTATCCATCTTCTCTAGAAGCGTTTTTATGATCTCTAGTGAAACCATCCTTCACGTAAATTCCCCTTTTTATGGATGAAATTGAAATCCATGGGATTAGTTCACATAAAGGTAGAATCGATTTCGTAGTAAATTTTATCAAGTCGTCTTTTAAGCGCTCTTTATGAGAGAAATCATTGTACACTTTCTTAAGAATCGAAGGCTAGAAATATGACGACGTATTTATGTCAAAAATGTCATCAGGAGATTGATCCGGCAGAATTAGAAACTTTACCTGGGATTCGGTGCATTATTTGCGGTCACCGAATATTACTGAAAAAACGGCCTCCTATCATCAAACGGTTGAAAACTGATTGAATCACGGAAAAGGATGATTTCTACAATTCTCTCTTATTCGATAGGTTTATATTTTGTTAAGGATAAAGATGGATCAGCTAATCATTGATTCAGCTAACTGAAAATTTGAGGTTAATAGTTCAAAATGGGTAGTATATGCAAGACCTGCGGTTTACCAGAAGAGTTATGCGCTTGCTCTGATATCGCACGAGAAGAACAAACGTCAATTCGGGTTTTTATTGAGAAACGAAAATGGGGACGTGAGGTAACGGTCATTGATGGGCTGTCTAAAGATATCGATCTAAGAGGCCTGTCCAAACGTTTGAAGAAAAGTTTGGCAACAGGTGGAACAACAAAGGATGGCCGAATTGAACTTCAGGGGAATTTTCTTCGATTAGTTTCTCCGATTCTTGTCGATGAAGGATTTCCTGAAACTTCTATTGAACTCCGCGACTAATTCTTATAATTAAACTGACTGCGTCTAATTATTCCCTAGATTGAAGGTGTCTTTTCCCACTTAAGAATAGATACCATTTTTTCTTTCTATGCTAGACTGTATTTAAGGGAAGAAAACTGTCACACCTAATCTTGTGGGGTTTCAATTGCTTCTACAAAACGACGGCCACTAACTACTTGATCAATTGAATGAATGGAACCATGCAGTTCGGTTATAGCTTTCGAGATAAGATTGAAATCCATATTAGAACCTTCAAGTACGACCTTGAGATTCTCTGTCTTCGCATCTATTTCAACAAGAGTACAATTCACCGCAGCTACTCCATTTACCTGTTCTAAGGCTGTGGCAAAAGATACTATGGATGGATCATGGAGTTTTAATACATCCAATACGAGTCGCCTGACCCCACCCTTATTTCGATCTTTCTTTTCTGACATTTTTGGAATGTTCTCCGAAATCTTCTAATTATAAAGATTGAGTCTTATGTTTTGCTGTTCGCAAAAAATTTTTAATATCTTAGGCAATGATTTTCAGTGGTGACACAGGTGAATGTCTGACCTCTCGAATTTCATTCAAAAAAAGGGGGAGAAAAAACCATCATCATCATCAAAACCTCAGAAGAAGCAACCTAGAATAATCGAACGGAAAAAATCTCCATATTCATTAGAAGAATTGAGTAAAGAACAACTAATTGCATTATTAGAACCTGTTATGGGAGAAATTCCAGGTTTTGCAGCCAATTTAGCTTGGACACGTCAAAAGATCCTCCCAAAAAATCCCAAAATCCACCCAGAAGAGCTGGCCCAAGAATTAGCAATTCCCGTACTTGAGGCATATGTAATCCTTGCACAATTGCAATCAGATTAAGACTCACTATCATCAGTTTCTTGAAACATTAGTCCAGCAATTTCTTGATAAGAATCGAGCTTATTAAGAGCATCAGAGCAGCCTTTGGATAAAGGAAGATTTTGATTCTCATCTGCCATTTCTTTTGCTTCCTCAAGTTTTTCTCGTGCTTCTGTAAAATGAGCTATCGCGTCTGGACTCATATTGTCATACTCTGTAACTGCTTGACAAAATAATTGCATAGCTTGAAAATATTTGATTTGAGGTTCAAAGCTCTGTCTTAAGGCATCACTGGGTAATTTTTGAAGGACTCTTTGTAAAGTTTGGTTTGCATACGAAAATTGAAGAGCAGCTTGCTCATTGTTGTCTTGAATCATAAACGCTTTAGCGGTGGCTTCATAATACGAAGAAAATTGAATTTGTTCTTGGAGTTCATATTCAACATTTTTCTGAATTTTATTTAGTGAATTATATAGTTGAGCTGATTTCTGATAATTTGCTTTTGCAATATCAAATTTATCCGCTTCTGAATTGGTAATTCCTTGAGCGAAGAGTAATTCTGCTTGGTGTTCTAATTTTGCTAGAGTTAAAGACTTAATATTCTCACGGGTTTGAGTTAAAACTTCTGTATCAGAATGTCCTAAAAACTGTGCTTTTTTCAAATTTCTTAAAGCTAAGTAGAGATCATCGCTATTGTTGGCATTTTTTCCCCGTAATCGGTACAGGTGGCCAGTTAGGTGGAAAACAATCCCTAAAGAGTTGAAATAATGGTCATAATCACTTCTATTCTGCTCTACCATTAATTCATTATTATACCGATTAATTGTTTCAACATATAAGACATCTGCTTGAACGATATCATTTTCAGCTTCTGCGATCCGAGCGCGCGTCTCCTGAATTCGAGCATCAATACGTAAAACAAGCCGATCAATATCATATTGCAGCCGTGAGTATAGATCTGGATATTGTGTTTGTATTTCTAATATTCCTGATTGTAATTTTTGATATGAAACTAGGGCTTTTTTGATCCGATCACTGTAAAGCATAAACTCAGAATTGTAGAAGAGACGAAGATGCTGTAGGATACGCATATAAAAATCTTTTTCGGGAAAATCTAGTGAAACTAATGCTTCCCCTAGGTTATCACATCGTCCGACTGTTTCCACAGCTTCATCAGCTGAAGTACAGTATTTCTGTGTCAGAATCTGTTTGACTTTCATTATAATATTGTCGTCAGACATGTGATGATCCTCTAAGAAATTTATCGAGTATGATTAGAATTTTTATCTTTTCGCTAAACCTGAAACCTATGTAAGGTAAGTTCGAAACATCGTTTATTTATTTGTTTTTAAAAACGACGAATATAACTTAGAAATAGAGCCTAGAAGAAAACAGGTGAATTTTATGTCTGATTGGACCTCTGAAGAGGGGATAACAGAAGAAGAGAAGTTTTACTTTTATCGTAAGGCTGGACAAATTGGGTATGAAGTGTTAAACCAAGTGAAAGAGATGATCAAACCTGGTGTACCAATTATTCAGATTTGTGAAACTGCGGAGGGGTTGATATTAGAAAAAGGAGCAGATGGATTTGGTTTTCCTACAAATGTTTCTATAAACAATATTGCAGCTCATTATTCCAGTCCTTTTGGGGATGAGAATGTGATCCCTGATGAGGGAAGCATCAAATTAGATATCGGTGTTCATTGTAATGGCTATATTGCTGATACCGCTGTGACAATAATTCTTTCTCCTGATCTTAATAACTTGAAGACGGCTGCAGAAGAGGGATTTAAGGCTGCGATGGAGATTGTTCAAGCGGGGACTTTGCCATCACTTGTAGGTAAACGAATTGAAGAAACAATAACAGGATATGGGTATCGTCCAATTCGGGAATTAACTGGACATAAGCTTGGTAGATATGAATTACATGGAGACAAGCGATTACCAAATATTAGCTCTCCGTATGATCCTGCAGAGGGAGCATTAGAGGTTGGAGAGGCATACGCCTTAGAAACTTTTGCGTCATCAGGGACAGGGAGCATTCATGAAGTAGCTGGCACGAAATATATTTACATGCTACTTCCAAGGCGGATACCTTTACGGAATCCGGTGTCAAGGAAAATCTATACAACGACCTACAAGAAATACAAATCATTACCATTTGCTGAACGCTGGTTAACCTCATATGATCAGTTTAATCAGGCGCGTGTTCGCTTTGCCATGCGTGAGCTTTTAAATGGTGGTGGGTTAATTCCGTATCCTCCGTTAGCCGATGATAAAGGGAGTTTTGTAGCTCAATATGAACATACATTCATTATTACCAAGGAAGATGGTGTAATTATCACAACCCAACCTCCTTTTGATTTTGAAATCCCAGAGAGTCTTCAAGAAAAAACAGATACAGATGTTGAGGAAAAGGAATAACCTCATAAGGCAGAACAAGTATACTACTTCCCAGATAAAAAATACGAATGGCTGATGTATAAGCCTTCTAATTGTCTTATAGGTATCTATTTGTTCTAATGTGGTTTAATTGACATCTCGACCTAATTTCAAGAAATTTCTGATCATTCTTCGTGAGAAGGAACTCATTGACGAGAATCAGTATGTAAAGACTCTTGATGAATTAAAAAGGTCTTCTAAGATAGATGGAAATCAATTTACACCATTTCTTGATATGTATGGATTAAAACAGCTTGATATTAAATTGCAACGTCTTAATCAATCGATAAGCGAGATCGATACTAAGATTAAAGAGGTTATTAAAGCCTGGGAGACAAAAACATTAGCTAAAAACGAAACAAAAACGATTCTAACTGAATTAGTTGCAGAACAGAATAGATTAGTAAAGAACCAAGAGAACTTACAGGCTCGTATCCAGAAAAAAATAAAACGTATGAAATCCTTAGAAAGAACTTCCAATTTTGATATGGAAAGAATTGTCTCCACTTTTTCAGAAACTTCTGACAACATGGAAATGTCAACTCTCCTTAACGAGGTCAAAGCGATATGGTCAAGGTACTCCACGGGAATCATTTCTAAGGAGGAACAGAGACCCCAGAAACTTGATGATGTAGAACTTGACATCTTAAGGACTTTAATGGTTCCAATACCTGAAAGCGAGAAAGAAATCTTTAATTTAGATGAAGTTATCCAGCCTATAGATCAGGATGAGAGTTTTCAGAAATCTTTACTTTCAAAAGCTCAAAAAGAGGAGTCAAATGACGAAATTCAGGATGAGGTACTTGAAACATCAGAAATTGTCTCACCCTGGGATCTAGTTGGATTAACAGCATTTGATTCTAATAAAACTCCTCTGGGATTGTTTCGCCCCCCCATTGTTGTAAACGAGTTGATTTATTTACCAATTGTAAAAGAAAAACCATTAACAATGTCCATATTAAGGAAAGAATATCATAATATTTTCAATCAAGTCAATCTCGATCTAAACGCGACTACAACCCAACAAATCAGGGATAAAATAATAAATGCGCTAAAAATTCCAGAAGAGCTTGCATTGCAACCCTCCTATTTTAATCAATGGATAAACAAGCTTGGACTTGAAGTTGTACCTGCTAAACCTCAACTAATTAAAGCTTGGTTTATTGAGCCAATTTTAGTGGATAAAGTTTCCCTAGAACTCCTAACTGTAAAAAAGGAAGATCTAAAAAAGCTTAGCATTCCAGCCTGGATTCCTGCAAAGGGGGAAAAAATCGCTCAACAAGCTCATATCGGACAGAGAATTATAGGAATGGCAGGGTCAGAGTTTGGAGTGATTGCTGGGATCATGCATGAAACTCCTTTCGGCCAGTGTTTGATCATTGAACGGAAGGTTCCTCCCTCCTATTTATTGGATTTATATCTAAAAGAATTAGGAAAGGAAAGTTTAGCCGAACTACGGGCTGTTATTGCAAAAGAATTGCATAAAGAAGAACGAGAGGCCTTTTCCGCAGAAAATTTGTGGCTTATCTGCAATCAGGAGCGACTCCTGATCTCTCCTCATGAGATCACAACCTCCTATTATTCGGTTCTACCAGCAGCAGCCTTCACATTTTCAGATAGAATTCATGCAAAAATTGGAGTATACTATCATTCTATTCCAGAAACTTTTCGATATCTGGTAGGTAAATCATTACATAAAACAGAAGAAGAAAAGGGCTTGATTTATGGTTTCTCAGTTCACAATGGGGAATTTTCTATCCTTTGGTCTTCCCAAGATCCGATTGAGATAATTAAAAGACTTGGAAAGAAAAAATCAGACCAGTATATTGACCGTTTACGGCGACGTATTTCTCTTGCGTTGGATACTTCTTATGAGAAAAGTTTATGGCCAAGTAATTTAGCGCGATATTTTATGAATTTCATATGGATGGAAGAACAACTGACCTTACAACAGGCATTTACAGTCATTAAAGAACGATTTTCATTACAAGAAATACTATTTTCTGAAATCACAGATATTTCAAAAGATGGTCTGAAATGCAAAGAATGACTTGGTTAAAAGTGGATGGGAAGGATACACTAGTAATAGCTAATATCAAAACTCTTCGAAATGAAGATCAGTTCATTCTTGATTCCGAAAAACTAATTGTAACCGTAAAGGAACCTCCAATAAAGGGTAAGGCCAATAAAAAACTCCTAAAAATGCTTCGAAAGAGATTTCACACTGATGTGATATTAGAATCTGGTCAAATCAGCTCAAATAAGGTATTTCGTCTAAGAAATGTGTCACCTGAGCAGGTTTTAACAATTCTAGAAAAAGGGAAATTTGGAAATAAAAAGGAACGAGGTGAGAAAGATGAAATCAGTTCTAGAACTTAATCTCACCCATCATTTTTCTTCGTGCAATAAGTTCCTCAACAACTTCGGGGTTTGCTAAGGTCATAACATTACCGATATCTTTCTTTTCTGCCACAGCTTTCAGGACTCGGCGCATGATTTTTCCTGAACGTGTCTTAGGAACTGCTTCAGCAAACATAATGATCTCGGGATAGACAGCTGGCCCTGCTACTGCTCGAACGTGTTTTTGAATATCTTTTTTCAGTTCATCCGATGGTTCGACGCCTTCCATGAGTGTTATATAAGCAAAAATAGTTGAACCTTTGACTGGATGAGGATAGGGGATAACTGCACTTTCAGCTACTTTGGGATGAGAGTTAACAGCCGCTTCAACTTCAGCGGAACCAAGACGGTGACCAGAGACTTTGATAACGTCATCTGATCTACCAAGTATAAAATAGTACCCCTCTTCATCAATCAGTGCATAATCTCCTGTAAAGTAATGGCCTTCAAATTGGGTAAGATATGTGTTTACAAACCTCTCATGATCACCCCAGACGGTTCTCATCAATCCTGGCCAAGGTTTATCATACGCAAAATAGGCTTGGGTATTTGATTTTGTAACTTTTTGCCCATCATCATCTAGTAATATAGGATTGACTCCGAAGAAGGGATAGGTGCAACTTCCGGGTTTCATGGGGGTAACTGCTCCGAGATTCACCATCATATAAGAACCCGTTTCAGTTTGCCAATAGCTATCGACAATTGGTCTTCCACTGGGTTTATCTTCGGTAGTGCCATCTCCTACAACTTCCCAATACCAACGCCATTCGGGCCAATTGCATACTTCTCCGACTGTTCCTAACATTTTCAGCCCAGACAAATCCCATTTTGTGACATGTTCATTCCCAAATTTCATCAATGCTCGAATTGCAGTTGGAGCAGTATAAAAGTGGGTTACACCGAACTTCTCGCAGATCTCCCAAAATCTTCCTTGATGTGGGTATGTGGGAACTCCTTCATACATAATGGAAATAGCTCCTAACGATAACGGTGAATAGATGATCTGTGTATGACCCGTTATCCAACCGATATCCGCAGTGCAGTACCAGACATCTCGTGTAGCTGGTGTTGTTCCTTTCAGGTCAAGTAAACAGGAATAATCCCAGACATAATAGTTTGTTGATACTCCATAAACTAAATAACCAGCTGTTGTATGAACAACACCTTTGGGCTTTCCTGTGGTACCACTTGTATAGAGTATGAAAAGTGGATCTTCTGCGTCCATTACTTCATAATCACATTCTGTAGATTGCTCCTCCATTAGTGCTAAGAAGTCTACATCCTTCTTGTATTCATAGACATCGCCTCCAGTAAGCTTGATAACTGCGACTTTTTCAATTGAGTCACAGGTTTCAATAACACCCCGAAGGTTATCTTTCATGGGCCTGTTTTTTCCTGCTCGGCGAACTTCATCTGCAACAACTAAGATCTTACATTCGGAATCATCAATCCGATCTTTTACTGATTCTGCAGAAAATCC
>JBHLPG010000258.1:0-5783 GCA_048939725.1 Promethearchaeota archaeon
TGAATTTGGATTAATAGCAAAGCGAGGATAGTTCGAACTTGATATGGCAATCCGAATTTTATGCCCTGGATCAAATTGATAAGCAGTAGACCAAAGATCAATGCTGATATTCACAGGTTCACCTAGATTTAAGGGAGGAGCATCTAGATCAAAGCCATCACGTCTAAGCATGTTGATTATTCCATCAGCTATTAACATAGATCGACCATCGGGATAAACATCAGTGATTTTTACTGTAAAATCAGTATTAGTACAATTTGACATAACCCAAAGGTGTGCGAACATCTGACCAACTACTTCAATCCTCTGAGTTAAAGGAGGAGTTTCAAAAACTAGGACATCATCACGGGTCTCCACTGAACGTTGGTCATAAGGACCATTAGGGATCATTAGGTTTGTGCCGCCAAGAGTAGGTACTGGATTTCGGGGATCATAAGAAAAAGAATAATTCCTATTGGCTAATCCATTTGTTCCAAGAAGAAGCTCATTATCGGAGCTTAAATACCACCGATCATCAACATGGGGTACAGGCCAATCATAAGCAAATCTATAGTCGTTTACAGCTGGATCTTCCGATGTGTTATCTCCCATCATATAGTAAGCAACGCGATATTCATTCGCCCAATCGAATTCTTTCCCTAAAAGAACATGATCAAACAATTTACTTTCCCAGTCAAGATACAAATCAAACCCTTTATAGGATTTACTTGGAAAGAATAATTCCCCCTGCATTCCTTCGCCTGGAAAACCATGAGTAAAGGGGCCCATAATTAACAGCTGGTGGTTACGGGCTCTTTCAAGACTCAAATCGTCATATCCAATGAACCCATCGATTGTTCCCTGTTGGAAAACGTCATACCACCCTCCAATATGAATCGCTGGGACGTTAATATTTCCAAAATTCGGGCCCTCTTCTAGAAATAGTGAGGTCGAATTATAATAAAGAGGATCTTTTTTTGGGTTATTGATAACCTGTTGAAGTTGGTACTCATAGTTATCTGCGGTTCCTTCTAACCAGCCAAGAACGAGGCTTTCCTTGAGTGCCCCCCCTGGCCAAATAGAAATTTTATACAAATCTGGAGTCCCAATCATTAAAGATTGACATACAAGACCTGTTGGATTCATCCCTGCGTAGAAAAATTCATTGATGGCCAACGCTGAGGCCCCAACAGAAGCAATCTTTCCATTACACCAAGATTGATCTAGTATCCAATTTATTGTATCGACCCCGTCTGTATAGGCTTGTTGAAAAATAATGAATTCTTCGTGATCCTCTGAGTCAAAACAACCCCGAATATCCTGCATAACCAAGTGATAGCCCTGAGTAAGGTATAACAACCCGTACATCGACCCCATTCCGTCCTTTCCATAGGGAGTCCGGGCAAGGATGACGGGTCTAGGTCCTCCAAACGACCCTGGAGCCAGATAAACGTCTGTTGCTAACTTAATTCCGTCTCTCATGACCACGTAGTGTGTCTGTTTTGGGGGAGGAGTGTAAACTGCAGCTCCCAATAAAAGTATGGAAGGAACTATTAGAAGAATGATCAATAAACCGATATAAAGACCTTTAGGAACCTTACTGAATCGCTGAAGACTATTTTGGTAAACTGTTGCTAAATCAAGGGTAGAAGAATTCTGACCATAATGTAAGAAGGCAAGTATGCTTAAGCCTATAGCAGCGAGCGCTATATATTCCTCGATAATAACAAAACCCAAAAGCCCGATTAATGGTCCAACTAAATTAATAATGACTCCAGCGAGCTTGAGAGGTTCAGAATTTCTTTTTTCTCCAATTTCTTTAAGATAATTCCCACCTACTAAAAGTGAATAGAATGATATGAATGCCGCGAGCGGAAGATATAACATCCCTATGACTATGATTACGATTTGTTCCAATCCGAATAAAAATGCCTTATTTTGCGAGAATAATTTGATTCCTTCATCTAGTTCCTGATTGTAATCCTTGGAATAGTTGAGGACATACGTTACTATATATAATCCTCTACATAAGATTAACAACACAGCAGCTGTAAATATTTGCTCAATATTAAGAATTCCTAAACTGTTTAAGTAGTAGAAGATCACACTGGTTTGGTCAATCATGATAAATCAACCCTGAATAATGTGATAGGATTGGTTGTTATTTTAAAAATCCTTTCACACTTCTGAATCTCAAATAACTATTGTGATCTTATGTTCTTTCGAGTATCGATAGGTTAAACTTTTATTTAGGTTTATCTTTGCTAATTGAACAATAACTAATGAGCGATGATAATGCGAAAGGTTAAACCTGCAATAATTAGTTTTTTACTACTTATTACCTTTGGAAATTACCTGATTGTCGTAAAAGGAAACGATGATCCTCCCATTACTCCCAATAATGAATTCTTTACCATGGCAATCGACTTCTTTGATATCAATCCTGACAGCTATCGCTTAGTGGTCACAGGTGCGGTTATCAATCCATTGAATCTATCTCTAGAAGATATCAAGTCGATGCCTGTTACATCTGAAATTGTACGTTTGACATGTGTGAACTATAAATATGGGTCCACTTCATTGACTGGAGTCGCCAATTGGACAGGAGTGAGATTATCTCACATTCTTAGCCTAGCAAAGATTGATTACTATTCAGTGCAAGATATTTCTTTCCACACACCTGATTTAAGCTCACATGGTTATTCAACAAGTCTTTCGATAGAAGAAGCGTTTTGGGGTGATGTTATTCTCGCTTATGAAATGAATGGTGAAGTTTTACCTACAGAACATGGATTTCCCCTTCGTTTGGTTTGTCCTCGATTCTATGGGTATAAGTGGATTAAATGGGTGGCGTATATCAATGTGACAACCACTGACTACTTGGGATTTTGGGAAAGCAGGGGATTTAATGATACACCGTTCGTCGATATCTCTCTTCCTATCTATTATTCTCCCGTTGGATCTGATATCCCAATTTCAGGCTTAAAATCAAATAAAGCAGACTCCATTAATTGGCTAGGCATTGAATTAATTCTCCCAATAGCTGCGACGATGGTAATAATACGATTTAGCAACCGATGGCGTAGGAGATTAAGCTAGGCTTCGCTCTCCAGTTTGAACCTTCCATAAAGAAGCGTACAACTGATTCTCCGCAACCAATTCAGTATGAGTCCCTTGTTCAATGATTTCTCCTTTATCGAGTACAAAAATTCTATCGGCATTTCTGATCGTCGATAAGCGGTGAGCTATTATAATCGTCGTTCGACCTACAATTATTTTTTCAAGCGATCGCTGAATAGCTGCTTCTGTCTCATTATCCACACTGGAAGTAGCTTCATCTAAGACGAGAATTGGAGGATTTTTCAACACAGCACGAGCAATAGCAATTCGTTGTCTCTGCCCCCCACTTAATTTCTGACCCCTCTCTCCAACAAGAGTATTGTAACCGTCTGGTAGACTCTCAATAAAGCGATGAACCTCAGCAACCTTCGCAGCGTTTATGATTTCATTAATTGGTGTATCTGGCTTACCATATGCAATGTTTTCTCTCACGGTCCCATCAATTATGAATGTATCTTGTTTAACTAAGCCAATTGCTTTACGTAATTCTTGGAGATCGAAATCTTTGATATCAATCCCATCAAGGGTAATTTTACCAATTTGTGGATCATAAAATCGTAATAGTAACTTGACAATGGTTGATTTCCCTACTCCTGTACTTCCAACAAATGCGATTGTTTGTCCTGGTTCTATATCAACAGTTAAATTGGTAAAAGTCGAATTGCGTCCTTTGTATCCAAATTGAACGTTTTGGAAAGAAATCCCACCTACTACTGAAGTTAGAGCTAATGAATTATTCCCATTAGGTATTTTGCTTTCGGTATCTAACAAGGTCATTATCCTTGTGGTTGAAGCCATAGCTCGTTGGTACTGATCAAGGGTCTCCCCTACTCTTGTTAAGGGCCATAACAGTCTTTGGGTCAGAAAGATCATTGCACTATACGCTGCAATCTCTAATTGCCCATTAAGTGTCTGTAATCCTCCAAAAATTAACATAGCGGTGAAACCAACTACAATAATCATTCTAATGAGTGGTGAAAATGCAGAGCTGAATTTAATTGCCTCACGATTACTCTCTCTATAATCACTTGAGGATTTGAATATCCGCCCCTCCTCATAATCTTCAGTTGTATAACTCTTGATAGTTGCTATTCCAGTCAAATTATTGGAAAGCTGACCATTTAGTAGACCCACTCTCTCTCTAACATCAGCATATCTTGATTCGAGACGTTTTTGGAATTTTATTGAGAAAATGAGTATAAAGGGCATTGGAACAGCAGCCATCCAGGCAACTTCTGGAGAGAGAAGAAAGAATGCAGTCAAAATTGTAAAAGCGGTCACTGTAACTTGGATAAGGTCATTTGCTCCAATATCAAGGAACCGTTCCAGTTGGTTAATGTCATCATTCAGAATTGACATTAGACCCCCAGTCTGACGATCTTCAAAATATTCCATGTCTAAATGCTGAAGATGTTTGTATGCGTCAAGACGTAATTCATGTTCTATTGTTTGGGCTAAATTTCTCCAAAGAATTTTGTAAATATATTCAAACAATGATTCCAAAGCCCATATGACAAAAGTTAACCCCCCCAAGAAAACCAACTGTGAGAGACCGTCAGTAATCCCAAGATATCCGAAAATAGAACTCTCACGTCTAACTGCTATGTCAACAGCTGCCGCAATAAGGAATGGAGGTGCTAAGTCAAACCATTTATTGAGTATCGAAAAGAGAGTAGCTAGTAACAGTGTACCACGATGAGATCGTGAATAATAAATCAATTGTAGGAGAGGACGATCATATTTCATGATTAACGGCGGAAGGAGATTGATTTATCTACTGTTTGATGTGAAAAAGATGAATGAATCTCTAATGAGAACAGCTCAAATATAACCATAATCTGATTAGTCTAATACTCGGGAATAACCATGAAAGAAGATCTTCCAGCAGGCCCAAACGCACCTGAAATAATCTATGTCCGAATTGAAATACCCCTCGGTTCTAAGGTCAAGTATGAATTCAACAAGCAGTACAGTACCATTTTCGTTGATAGAATTCTCCATTCCTCTGTTGTGTATCCCACTGCCTATGGTTATATCCCAAAGACTCTCTGCAAGGACGGTGATCCTCTGGATGTCATGGTCTTACTTAGTACTGGAATTGAACTTATACCTGGATGCATTGTGACAGCAAGGCCAGTTGCAGTCTTGAAAATGGAAGACGAAAAAGGGGAAGATGACAAGATTGTTGTAGTATTGGTGGATGATCCACGGATGGAGGAGATCCGATCGCTGGATTCAATCCCTAAGCACTCCTTACGCGAGATCGAGGAGTTCTTTGACACTTACAAACATTTAGAGAGAGGGAAAACAACTCATATTGTTGGTTGGGCTGACCAAAACACTGCATTAAGCACAATTGAGGATGCAATTAAACTCTTCAATCAAGACAGTCTTTGATAGCATCTGTAATGCATTGAAGTCCTCCCTCGAGTTCTGATGTGCTTGGATACCCATAACCAATTCGCATAAACCGTTTATCGACTTCAAACCAGTGGCCAGGGGCTACAAATGTCTTGTATTTCATTTTTAAAGTTTTATAGAATTTATCGATATCAATATTGACGCTGGGTTTAATTCTGGGGAAGCAGATAACCCCTCCTGAAGGTTTTACCCATTCAATATAGCTAGAGTTTTCCATCCATTTGGTCAATATTTTTTGATTTGTTGTGACATGTGAATTCACT
>JBHLPG010000259.1:0-5783 GCA_048939725.1 Promethearchaeota archaeon
AGTGCTTTGAGTGTTTTTTCATCATTGATTACTTTTAAGAGTACAGGTTTATATTCCACAACATCTTGGTACTTAACTTGTTGTGAGGAGGTTTTTAAGTTTGTCATAAACTCTGTTCCTTAAGTTGTGGAAGAATAATACATTTTTTCATCTTTAGTAATGCTTATAAAATATCGGGACAGTTCAATATCAAATCATCTCATATTTATAGCTTTCGATCTATGCTTCTAAGAAAATTCCCAAATTCCTCAGAAATATCTTGAAATAATCAAATTTAAAACCAATTTGAATGGATGTGTTCCTAATATGGGTATTTCAGAATTATTCTTGAATCTTCCTCCTTCTTCCTTGAAGATTTACAAAATTTTACAATCACAAAAGCAAATGACCTTCAAAGAGATAACTTCGCAAACTAGTTATTCTACTCGAACTGTTCGCTATGCCTTGCGTGATTTAAGCGATGCAGGGTTAGTTGGCAAAATACCTGATATGACTGACCTAAGACGGTGTTACTACTCAATTAATCGCTAAAGATTTCTAGTTAAATCGTATTAAGACTGATTTTTTTCTTTCTTATGACATTGCCATACGAAAATAAGGCAGCATACTCCCACAAGACCAACTAGGCCATCAAAACCTATAATACTCCCATTTAAGAGCTACCAATCAACTTTTAGTCATTTCGAATGAAAAAAAGGTGGGAAAGAAATGATATCTAAGATAGTTCTTGGACTTTCTCTTGTAACAGTTGCCAAGCTTTGTCAACGTGTTTCTTTTGGGTGTAAGTTTGACCTGTGACTAATCTGAGAGTATATTTACCATCTAATTTTGTGTGAGTCATATAAAGTTTCCCTGTGTCATTTAATCGATGCAATAACTCTTCATTCAATCGGTTTAACTCTTGATTATTATCTAGTGAAGAAGGATGATATCTGAAACAAACCGTATTCAAAGGTACCGGTGCGAGTAGTTCAAAATCTGGTGATCTTTCGATTTTTTGGCTTAATTGGTCAGCTAGATCAATATGAAATTTAATTTTATGTTGCAAACCTTCCACACCGAAATTTCTAATTACAAACCATAACTTAAGAGCACGAAATCGCCGACCTAACTGTAATCCCCAGTCTCGAAAGTTCTTTACCCCTTCTGCTCTTGTTTTCAGGTACTCTGGTAGAATTTCAAAAGTCCGTACAAGAGCCTCTGGATCCTTGATAAAATATGCAGAACAATCAAAATTTGTGAACATCCATTTATGGGGATTAAACACAAAAGTGTCTGCATAATCTATCCCCTCAATCATCCATCGAAATTCCGGCAGAAGTAATGCAGTCCCAGCTAATGCTGCGTCAACATGAAGCCAAATATTATACTTAGAACAAATTTCACCAATTTTTTTCAAAGGATCAATCGCTGTGGAACCCGTTGTGCCTATTGTAGCAACTACAGCCATGGGTTTCAAACCATTTGCAATATCTGCATCAATAGCCTCTTGGAGAGATTCTGATTGCATCGCATATTTATCATCAACTGTGATTTTCCTTAAGTTCTCTTTTCCTGTTCCAACGATCTTTACTGCTTTTTCTATGCTTGAATGAGTCTCTGTAGAGCAATAGGTCGTCAAGATACCTTTATTATTCATCCCTGTTGAGTTAATTTCATAGTTGGTTAGCTTTTCTCGGGCTGTAAGGAGTGAACAGATAGTTGAGGTTGAAGCCGTATCTTGAATAACACCACTGAAATCTTCCGGTAACCCAATCATATCTCTTAACCATTCCATGACCCGTTCTTCCAATTCTGTTGCTGCTGGTGAGGTAACCCAGCTCATACATTGGGCTCCAAGGGTTGTCATGAGCATTTCTGCTAGCATTGAGGCATAAGAACTGTTTGCAGGAAAATAAGCGAAGAAATTAGGACTCTGCCAATGAGTTATTCCAGGGAGAATTATCTCTTCAAAATCTGTAAAAATTTTTTCAAAATTCTCCCCTTTTATAGGTGCTGATGAAGGTAATTGATTAATTATCTCTTTTGGAGCAACTTGAGATTTTACAGGGTATTTTTCTACATTTTTTAAGTATTCTACCATCCAATCAACAAGCTGATGCCCAAATTTCTGAAATTCATCCAAATCCATATTCAATCTTTCCTTATAATATCTTTCAAGTTATTTACAAAATGCAGAACATCTTCTTCTGTGTTATAGAGGTGAAGAGAAATTCTTATCATGTTCTGTCTAATACTCAGCTCAATTGGTCTTTTCAGGTTTGATAATTGTTTTCCAATCTTATGAAGATCTTTGTTTTCGATTGTAAAAGTGATTATTGAGCCCTTTTCTTCTGGTGTAATGATATTAATGTTTTTTATCTTCCTTAATTCATCAATTAGTAATTCTGTCAATTTCATGTTATGATTGTAAATTTCCTTAATACCTATTGTGCGCAAATAGTTTATAGATTCAGCTAGACCAATTTTTACTCCGTAAGCACTCGTACTATATTCAAATTTCATGGCAGTTGGTGGGTATTTGAGTTCAACTGCATTGAAGTCCCACATATTTTCTGATGATCGCCATCCCACAAATGCAGGGGTCAATGTATCACAAAGCTCCTTGGAGATATAAGCGATTGCAGTTCCAAATGGAGCTAATAACCATTTGTAGCTACCCGTGATATAAACATCGACACCAGTGTTTCTAACATCAAGAGGAACATAACCAGCAGCTTGTATTCCATCTACTACCACTAATGAACCAAATTCATGAGCATAATCTGCAATCTTTTTAATATCATGCTGTTGTCCAGTAAGAAATTCTACATGTGTAAGAAACACAACTTTTGTAGTATTATCAATTTCATCCAATATATCATCAAGTGAGATTGTCCAATTGTCAGCTTTAACAAGTTTGACGATAATGTCTTTATTTTCGGCTATACGAAGCAGAGGGTAACTAACACTTGGGAACTCGATTTCAGTTGATACTAGTTTTCCTTTTTCGAGCTCTAAACTCCACGCGATGGAATTTAATGCCTCTGAAACACTATTAAAGACAGCAACATCCTCGGGATAACAATTTAAAAGTTGACTTCCTTCTTTTCTGAGGTTTTCATAAACCATAACTTCTTTTTCTTCATCTAAAGATAATGTTCCCTCCCTAGCCATTTCAACGAAAAAATCCTGAGTTTTTCTAATTACAGGTTCTGGAACCAGTCCAATACTTGCTGTACTTAAATAATTTACATTCTTTAGTGTGGGAAAATCGTTTAACAATTCTTTAGTGATCATAACAACACCCAAGATATATTATCTTATTTTAGAAGAGTAGGATTCAGGATTAGATTAAAATCATTCTAGTAAAAAAAGTTGTTTGAAAATCAATTAGATTTTAAAATACAGTAAAAATTTCTGCTTAAGGTGCGTTTATTTCCATTAAATATTGATTTTATCGGCGAAACAGATGCGAGTCCAGAAAATTGGTGATATATTCAAACAGAAGGAAGTTACACTGTCATTTGAATTTTTTCCACCTAAAAAAGAATCACAAATGGACTCTTTTTATCATGTTGTTGAAGATCTCGTGAGGTGAGGGGCAGATTTCATCTCTGTTACATATGGAGCAGGGGGGAGTACTCGAGATAAAACAATGGATATCACTGTAGAACTTCAGGATCGATTCAATATCCCAACTATTCATCACATAACCTGTGTTGGTCATTCAAAACAGGAATTGGTTGAGATATTAGATACAATGAAAACCAATGGAGTAGTTAATGTTTTAGCGTTACGTGGCGATCCACCACGTGGTGTAAAAGATTGGATCCCTGATCCAGATGGGTTTTCATATGCTTATCAATTATGTGATCTTGTTTCGAGCTCTTATAAAGACTCATTTTCATGTGGTGTTGCAGGTTTTCCAGAAGGCCATCCTGAAGCGCCAAACAAAGAAATTGATGTAGTTTATCTGAAACAGAAGATAGATCACGGAGCAGAATTTATCATTACTCAACTCTTTTACGAGAATAGCGACTATTTTGATTTTGTTTCTCGTTTAAAACAGATTGGTGTCATGAATAGAGTGATTCCTGGAATCCTCCCGGTTTTTAACTTCATAAATTTGAAGAACTTCTGTGCATTTTGCGGAGCTTCTATTCCACAGCGTTTTTACGAAATATTTGGCCCGATAGAAAATGATTTAAGAGCAACTGGAGAGAAAGGGATCGAAATTGCTGTTAAACAATGTAAAGAACTTCTCGAAGGGGGTGCACCAGGATTACACTTCTATACGTTAAATAAATTAGAGGCAATTCAAAAGATTGTCACCAGTCTAAGAGATTATTTTTAACAAGGTACTTTGATACGGATAATAACCTTTTAAGTCACAGGTAAGTTTGAAACTGCACTTTCCACAATCTCGATGAATTTGTTGGCATCCAGCGTGTTGTGCATAAAAAGCAGCAACAGCTGAGTGTTGATGAGAAAATTGATCTGCAGTCAGCACATAATTTACAGTATTCAAGGTCTTGATATTTCATTGGTTTTATTCTTCATATTCACTTTTTTATTTTTAATCTAGGAATAAACATCGGAACCCGTTCTTTGTAATCTAAATAATTATTTCCAAGACGTTTCTCTAGTTCGGGTTCTTCTATTAGTTTTATCTCAAGAATGAGAAGAATAAAATAAAATGGAGTGATTATCAAAACAAGAGATATTGATCGTAAGAAAAATCCTATTCCAAAAAAGATCATGATATAACCCAGTACAATTGGATTTCTGACATAAGAATAAGGACCAGTTTTGACTAATTGTATCGGAGGAGAAAAAGGAACGGGAGTTCCTTTTGATTTTGCGAAGAGGAATGAAGACCACAGTATTAAAGTTAATCCTATTATTAAAACGGGTATTGAAAGTATAAGATTGTAAGGGGTTGGAAAAAGCTTAGGAAACCTAAATATATGATCCATTATAAGAGAGAAAAGAACGAACACTACGCTAAAAAGAATGAATGCTCCTCCTCCAACTGGTGTAAGAAGAATCCGTACCATTCGATTACCTGTTGTTATTTTAAACAAAACTGCAACAATTTTTTCCTTCATACTACCTTTTAATCTCCTCTATTAATCTTCTCATGACTCCTTCGCCAGCATCTTGGGTCTCCTGCAAAAATATCCCCTAAGTAATACCAAGCGTTACTACGACACCCCCAACAAATGTTATTATAAGCGCACTGCTGACAATCCTTTGGAAGATTGATAACTTCCTTAAGTTTCCTTGTTAACAATATTTCTTTGACCCTATTAAACTCATCTTTAAAAGATTGACCTAGTTTGAGTTTCCCAAAGGATTGCCGAATTCGGGAGCAAACTGTAAAATTTCCTGCCATAGGGTTTCCTATCTCTGGTATGATAGATGCAGTTGTTCCACAGTAAAATTTTGAGACACATTGAGGGATGATTGGTACATTAGTTCCATAAAAAACGTCTGTTTTCACTCTCTCAGCTTCTTTTATTTGTTGAGATGTAATTGGTAAGCGAATGTCATTACTAGTAGGTTTATAGCTAATGAAAGTCACGGGTATTCCTAAGTTTTTATCGAAGTAGTTGATTGTTTCCTTAAAATCACGGCAATGGTCATGACACCCACGTCGGGCACCATTCGCGTCAAAGACTACAGCATCGACAAGGACAGCCTGGAAATAAAAAGGATCATGGGGTATCTGCCGGAGTCGGCGCCGCTTTATCACGAAATGTTGGTCTACGACTATCTGAGCTACGTGGCAGACATTCGAG
>JBHLPG010000034.1:0-23126 GCA_048939725.1 Promethearchaeota archaeon
AGAAACAACAGTACCGATCATTCTGTCATTTATTAATTCACGACCATCTAAGAGATGAATAGCTTCTAATTCCTGTAAATTTTGGTTTGCCCACGTCAAGTATTCCGCAATTCGTTTTGAATATTCCTTTTTTATCAAATGGAGATCACGTAAAGCTGTTTGACGGTCTCCTAAACATAATGATATGCCAATATCTGGCTGTTGGATTCGCCCACATGCATTTAAATTTGTAGCAAAAACTCTTGCATCTCTTAAAAAATTAATTTCTTCTTTATTTAGCTGGTAATCCACTTTATATATATCATTAGGGTCGATATCATATTGTACAATTAATTCTGAAGCTAAACAGCGACATTCTTCTTCATTTAAATCATAAAAAGGTCTTATATTATCCTCCTTTAAATATAAAACGTCTATTCCGTCCAAGAAGGCTCTTATTTCAAGTTCATTTTCAAAAGGCAAAAATTCAGTCTGTCTCAAAATGGAAATGATAGAACGAGTTCTATCGAAAAACCAGACAGAAACATCATCAGATACCAATTTCAGCTCTTTTGCATCTTCTACAATGAGCTTATTAAGTCCAATTAATGAAGATTGTTCCCCCTGATCCTGACGATCTCCAAGAGCTCCAATAATGGCTAATGGGGCTAATTTTTTATTTACTTGGCTTATCTGGATTGAAACAAAATAGGCTACACCTGCGCCACTTAATTCCGTCGTTCCATTTATAGAATAGAAGTGAGGATTGAGATGATGAATATTACCTGAAAATTCGATGTTCGATGTAGGGAGATGATGATCTAGGATGAATATATCCTGAGATTGATCCCATTGTAAAAAAGCTTCAGCAACCCCCGTCCCTAGATCTGAAAAAATGACCGTACTTTTCTGAGGTAATGTAGTTTTAAGATTATCCAAAGTTTCATACTCTAGACGATCAAGAATGCGAATTTGAAAGTTCAGTCCTTCTCTAGAAAGTGTTGCAGCTAGTATTGAAGCTGCTGTCAGTCCATCTGCATCTAGATGTGAAAAAACATAAATTGGGTAGTTTTTATTGGCTTTTTGGATACCTTCAGCAACTATTTGACATACCTCGAAAAAAGAGGTTTCAGTTGCCAAGACAATTGTCTCCAGTGTTTTAATCGATCTTCTAAGGCGTAAATTCTTATGTTTTCTTAAATATAGAGCTCTTATGCTCTTTAAAAATATATGAGGCCAGTTTATATTAGCCCTTTATCAATTAACGTGCGGAACTCCTCAAAGGATAACTTTCGGCCTTCCTCGAACTTTTTCCTTGCATCTTCGGTTTTTTCCTCAATCTTTTCCCGACGCTGAGCATCTTGTTGAGCGCGGAATTTTTGCTTATTTTTATTAATTTCCTGACGAAGATGGCTTATCTCCCGAATATAACTCAAATATTCATTATGAATTGAATTTGCTTGTTCTTTCGATTCTAAAAATTGTGCATGTAGCTCATCTGCTTGTTTTCGCAGAATATCAGCATTTTTAAAAGCTTGTATCATTGTTTTATGATGAAATCTGCTTTCACGGGCTTGAGAACGTAGTTCATTTTCAAGCCCTCTGAACCGAGCTTTTAATACATTAATTCGACTTTGTATCGTCTTAAGATCGCGAGCAACTACATCTGTTTCATGAACTTCACGGAATTTTTGTTCAAGTCTGGCGATTTTTTCGACAATGTCTCTTTCTTCTGCAATTGAGAGATTAGAGGTTGTTTGGATTTTCCATTCTAATTCCTGAATGCTACGACGAATCTTCCTAGCTGATAGATCCGATCGTTTTTTTGGTGGATCTTTTTTCTCTTGGATCCCATTTAATTGTTTATCTAATCTCTTAGCTTGTTCCTCAAATCCTTCAACTTCTTTAAGTAATAACAATTTTTTTTCTTTTATTTTGGAAATGGCATCATTACAATTATCCCTTTTTTCACGTTCTTCTTTTGCAGTTTTAATAAGTTCCTTTACTTGTTCGTTCAAGAGGTTCCGCTTATTAGCTATAGAGGTAACTTTTCGATTAAATCCTTCCCTCTGTTGTTTGATATCCCGAGCTAAAGCCTCCATATTAGAGATCTTAAGAAGAAGTGATTCGATATCCTGTTCTGACAAGGGAGAACCTTCGATTCATTTTTAAGAGTATTTACCGGTTGTATTGCTTAATAATGTCTATTTATCGTTTCTCTAGTTCAGTGTTTATTATCAATTAGCTAATAATACTATTCTAGTTCATTTTGAAAGGCAGAAAATAACTATCTTAAATAAAGTGTCGCGTTAGATGGCTCATATTTAAACTCAGGTTCAAATATGCCTTTTTTTCGATAATATTTTACTAGACGTCTTATCTTAGATTCTATAAGTTGAAGCCCACGTCTTGAGTGCTTATCTTTTTTATTTCCACTATCTAGATGTTTCCGTAGGTTCGACGCACGCCGGACGAGATTCAGAAAATCCTCTGGCATTTTTGGCCCTATATCATTTTCAGTCATGATTTTTGTGATTGATTTTCCAGTTATCTTCTTGGCACTTGGGATAGCATAGGAATCTCGAAGAATTAATCCTATCTGTGAGGAACCCAAGCCTTCTTTAGCTTTTTCTATAACTAGGTTTTCAATTTCTTCAGATGTATAGGAAACCCATTCTGGTGTCTTCCTCCATATTGGTCTTGTAGATCCGCTTTTCCCTTTTCGTCTTGCATGCATTCTTGCCATTTACCACTTCACCAATAGAAATGACTCATAAGCCTACTTTACAAGGTAGTTTAAGGTTTAACTTCTAATAGCAGTTATTTTACGGAGAATTTGAATGATTCATAAATCTTATTTCATCACTCATAATCATAAATTTTTATGCATACCTCGAAAAGAAATCCAGAAATATTCTTCGTGACAAGTAATCTACATAAATACAATGAGATAAATACAATATTCAAGCAATATACTTCAATTCAGCTTAGATTACATCAAACAAACCTAGTAGAAATCCAATCATCAGATTTAGAAGAAATTGCGATATTTTCCTTAAAAAAGTGTGCTGAAACAATTAAGCATGAATATATTTTTGTAGAAGATTCAGGTCTATTTATCAAGGAACTGAATGGATTTCCAGGTCCATATTCAGCCTATATCTTCAGAACACTAGGCCTAAAAGGGATTCTAACTCTGATGGAGAAATTTAAGAATCGAGAAGCTTACTTTCAATCTAGTATTGCCTTAAAAATTAGGGATGATATTAAGGTTTTCTCAGAACGAGTGCAAGGTGCAATATCTTTGAGAATATCTGATTCGGGATGGGGCTATGATCCAATTTTTATCCCCAAATTTGATGGTATCTTAACCTATGGTGAACTAGGTTTCAAAAAAAATATGTTTTCACATCGATTTCGTGCAACACTGGGATTAATCAACTTTCTTAAAATTCACTTTGAGGTGAATTAAATATCTTTCTTTGAGTCACCAAATCAAGTTGTATCAACTTTAAAGAAAGCATATTGTGATTTAATTTATTTATTGGATCGAAATTATCCAAAAAAAAGTGCTTTGATTTTTGTGGCAAATCATTATACACTGGATAAAAAACTGAGAAATATCCTGAACCGGGCAGCTCTCCCATTAAGTATGGTACAAGTGATTAAAAATAACCAAATTAGAGAATATGATTCAATAAAGGGAAAAGTGTTCCATATTGACGCCTACAATCAACTCACAACATTTTATTCCTTTAAAAGTAATGACATGCTAATAATATGTCGAGATGGATTTCTGAGGGATATTTTTTCTTCATTGCATACGAAACGGGATTTACGGATTGATCGAGAGCTTTTAATCCCATATTTTAAATCAGTACAAAAGTTAGAACCAAAAAGTGTTCATTTCTACTTTGATAAGCAGATAAGCTTCAGTAATGAACATGCAAAATTAGCTTATGCATTATTCCAAGAGTTTGATCTATTGGGTTCATGTGAGACCTACGAATCCGTCGATTGGTATCTAAAAAAACAAACCAAGGAAATAGTTTTAACTCATGATTCGACAATATTAACATTCGCCCCATATTGTTTTGACTTTTTCTCATGGTTTCTTGAGATGATGTCCCCATCCACTCTCTCTCAAAGAATCATTGTTGATTTCTTGAATATTACATGTAGTAATCCCTTATGAACACTTAGGTCTTGTTATCTGTCATGGTAATAAATTCTTAAGGTTCCTTGTCAACTTAAATCCGAATCCGAAAATTTATAAAAAGGAACTCCCTCTTCCTCCTATTGACTATTAAGATTCCAGTAGTCATTCATTGGGGACGTAGCGAAGCTAGTGGTTCCGCTAGCTTCTAGCGGGACCGGACAAGTATCGCGCCGGGCTCCAGAACCCCCTGTGAACTCCACTGGGTTAACTGAAACTCATGATGAAGTTCTGGAAAAATGAGGAAACTCGGTGTCACCTATGCAGGTTGCAAGGTGTCCGAACATCGCCGGTTCAAATCCGGCCGTCCCCAAATTTATCGTCTAACTTTCAGATTTAAGCTTTTCAATTGAGATTAAATTTTTTAGAGATAATCACTCTTATTAGTGTTCTTAGCTGTTGGTAACACCCGTTAAGTATCCTAGGAGGATTAAATCAGTTTTCTTTACAAAACACCTAGAATTCCTTCCATTACACAGATAAACCACCTATGAAAAATGCCAAAAATAGAAGTAAGATGGTTCTAACTGATATAATGAACTGGGAATGAATAAAAAATAATTAATTACGCTGTTAGGACTCATCAACAACAAAAAAAAAGAGTAATACTTGATTATTATGAGGAAGTGAATTCAATTGGAATATCTACATGCTGCTCTCGTTCTACACTCATCAGGCAAAAAAATTACCGAAAAGGGAATTGATTCGATCATTAAAGCTGCTGGTGGAAAACCAGATGAGGCCAAAATCAAAGGGCTTGTAGCGACATTAACATCAATAGACATTGATGAAGCCATTAAAGGGGCTTCTTTAATGCCAGCTGCAATTCCAGGTGTTTCAAGTACAGGTGAATCTGCCAAAGATGTGAAAGCTGGGAAAACTGAGGAAGTAGAAGAAGAGAAAGAAGAAGAGGGTGATGATCTAGGTTTATCCTCACTATTTGGATAAAAATATCTTCTTTTGATAGCAGATATTAACTTATATTTCTCTTCTTATTTTCATTCGTTAGAGTCCCTAAGATCAAACCACTATCGTTCGATTGGTACAGGAAAAATGCTCTTTAGAGAGAAATAGGTTCATACTGTTTCTATTCGAATTGTTTAAAAAATAAAATTATAGTGACTAGATGGATATAAGAGATAGTATTATATGCCCCTTCCTCTAAAAAAATTATTTCCTACCCCTAAAAATCGGGCCAGTGGTGAAGCTGGTATCACGCCGTCTTCGCAAGGCGGAGATCCCATGGGATTCACCCTTGGATGACCATATAACCCGAGTTCGAGTCTCGGCTGGTCCACTAATATCAATGAGGATAATACTTTAAAAGATAATACTTCAAAAAAGCTCTTGGAAAATACAATGTCAGTCCAGGAAACAATGACGAAAGATAAGCTAATTACTCAAACAAAGAATGAATTTCATAAAGCAGGCTATTCTTTATGGAATGTGAATTTCCAATCTAGTGCATTTGATTTCATCGCAAGAAAAGATGATCTAGTGAGTGAGAAATCAAATCAGCAAAAAATCATCACGAAAGTTGTAGTTGATTTAGACTTTTTTAAGAAACAAAATTCCATTGATCTCCAGTTGATCTCAAAACTTATCTCTGGGTTTCCCTTATTAATATCACATTCTGCAACCCAAAAGCACATCAAGAAAGGAACATTATATCGGAGGCATAATATATCTGCAATCTCATTGAAAACGTTACAAATGTTTCTTCAATATGAAAAAGGTTTAGAATCAGCAAAGATCTCAAAATTTACCCATCGGGGAGGTATTTATGTCAATCTTTCTAAAGAAGAATTTAAAACACGTAGAAGACAATTACAGCTAGATATGACCATCCTTGCGAAAAAAGTTGGGATATCACGGCAATCACTTTATAAATATGAAAAAGGGGAGAGTTTTCCTAAAACCAAGTACTTCAAAATATTGTGCAAAATCTTAGGTAATAACTTAGATGTTCCTATTGATATTCTTGAAAATCAGTTCAAAGATATTTGTCAGCAAACATTAGAAGATTATAAGAAACCACGATCTCAATTACAGAAGGAAATTACTAATTACTTAGCAGATAAAGAATTTGACGTTCTTTGGTTCAAATCTGAGCCTTTTGATGGGCTTTCGAAACCAATTACCTCCGATCCATCTTCTAAGGATCCAGTAGACACAATATATCCAGTGATCACGGGAGTAACATCATCAAATGATGAAGATGACTCAGATAGATTATTGCTTATCAATAGTCTTTCAAAATTTCTACAAAAAAAGGCGATTTGGTTTTTAGATGACGATTATGACCTTAAAACTATTGGCTCTTCTCAACATGTTCAGCAATTAACTATGATCAATATCTCAGATCTTGAGGGTATGGGTCATATTGACTTTAAAAACATGTTAAATGAGAAAAAAAAACCAAAAATTCAAGGAAATCTAAAAACTAATTGAAAATTTCAATATACTTTGATTTCGAAAAGAAATTAAAACCGACTCATTGCTCCCCTTCCTGTATATTAATTTAGAGTATTACCTTCTAAAGTCACAATAACTACAAATCAGTCTCGAACAGACTTCAATCTTGATATGGACGACCATTCAGCTTAGAAAAAGAGAATTAAATTAAAAAATGTAGAATCGAAGATAACTTAGAGGTTAATTAGATGTCAAAAAAGCAACCTGATAGAGAAAAAGGTTATTCTCCTCGCCTTCCTTGGATTCCTGGTTTTAAAAGACCTACAATCGATTTTAGGGTTCCTGATATTGAACTCCCTTATGAGGCTCCTCACAAATATATCCTTGCCTTCATACTCCTTGTCACAGTATTCATTTTAGCTGGAGGACTTTATAATCTTACAGAACAACCATTACCAATGGGACAAACTGCCACTCAACTTGTACCTGTTTTCAAATCAACAAGTGAACAATTCTTGGTCGAATCTCTTATTGCTGGATTATTTTTCGGAATAGGTTCAGGAGGCCTTTATTTAATTCACTACTCCACACGGTTCGCTTATGATGTTCGAACTTCCATTACATTATTAATCTTGGGAATTGTTATTACTGCTATTGCAGCAGTAGGTACTATTGTGATGTACGACTACAAAACTGGTGCATAAGATCTTTAACTATCCATTTTGCCGGGGTAGCCAAGTGGACGGATTAATGGTTCACCATCACCCTATACAACGGCGCTGGCCTTGAGACATGGAAACTTTTTGCTCTGTGGCCGAAAGCCAGTGTACAATTGTACTCGAGGGTTCGAATTTCAGGGTGTTATTATCCTGAATGAAAATCCCTCCCCCGGCGTATTGTAATATTCATCTTTTTACTACAGGTACTTTCTATGTTTCTTTCAAACGTTCCTTTGATAAATTAAATTTTTTTTAAGTAATCTTAGTTGTTTTTCTTTATTTTATTCAATTTAATATTCATTCGCGAACAAAAAATACTTCGCCTGCTTAATAAAGTGATTAAGAAGTAATAATAAATTTGATTTTTTTAAATTGGATACTTTAGAATGAAATCAGAAGTTTTAAACGATCTAGGTATTAGAAAAGAAGTAAAAACCAATAATCCTTATAACTCCAAATCATACTTCCCATTTGAGTAATCTAACGGTAAGAATTATACATCCAATAAGGTGAATTGAATCTTGGTGTCCGTAGCGCGAATTCGGTTAATGAGTACCGATGTTAGCCAACTTGACGGAATCTGCAATGAAATGAAAAGAATAGCAGAGAAGTCTGGGGTAAAGATGCGAGGCCCCATCCCTTTACCTACAAAAAAGTTGAAATTACCTGTAAGAAAGTCACCGAGCGGACAGGGCACTGCAACTTGGGAGGATTACGAGTTGAGAATCCATAAACGACTGATAGATATCGATGCAGATGACAGAACGATGAGACAGATCATTAGATTGAACGTTTCACGTTCGATTTTTGTTGAAATCGAGTTAAGGACATAAGGTTAAGCGGAAGATTAAAATGGCTATTTCTGAAAAAATGAAGCTATTCGACTTATGGGATTGTAAAGATATCGAAATCAAAGATGTTGGCCTTGTTCGCTATATTAATTTAACCGAAAGGCTTGTTCCTCACAGTGCGGGGCGTCATGAACATAAGCGATTTCATAAATCCTATGTACATATAATAGAACGACTGGCAAACAAATTAATGAGTCCTGGAAAGAATACAGGCAAAAAAATCATGGCCCTTAATGTTGTGAAGTCTGCGTTACAGATAATTGAGTTAAAAACAGGTAATAACCCTATTCAGGTTCTTGTTGATGCAATCGTTCATTGTGCACCTCGTGAAGAAACAACACGAATCTCTTATGGTGGAATAGTGTACCATACAGCTGTAGATAGTGCTCCTCAACGTCGAGTAGATGTTGCACTACGTTTATTAGCTCAATCAGTTAGGAAAGCGTCCTTTAATAATGTTAGAAGCTTTGATGAAATCCTTGCAGAACAACTTATTTTAGCTTCAACTAATAATCCAAACTCTAATGCTATAAAAAGGAAACAAGATATCGAACGTGTAGCGTTAAGCGCCCGATAAAGGCTCCATTCCACATTACTGACTCTAATCTAAAAGGTCTAAATTTGTACCTAGAAGTTCATTGAATTTTATTTTAATATATCGTGAATGACACCAACCGCGATTGTTTGCCCAGAATGTCGTAAAATTATCCTTCCTAATTCTGGATAATGAGAAAATTTTTCAACAACTATTAAAGAGTCAAGGATAAGATCGACTTCGATTAATTCCCCTTTGAATGCAATATTAATCCGCCCTTCAAAATCTCGAGAGAGATTCTTGTACTTTGGATTATCTTTTAAAATTCTGGAAATTGAGGATATTTGCGTAGTTGTATAAGAAGTCCCGCAATGGAGAATTAAGGAAGAACCTGGGACAAAAGATCCTTCAAGAATTAGTAATCTTGCGCGAATAAGAGACGCAAAACGGTAATCCGATTGTTTATGAGTTAAAACAATCCCTTCTTCCAATGACTCCTTGTCTATACCTCGTAATAGAACTGACGCGTAATTTCCTGGTTTGATAAGTGTTGTTTTTTCTTCCTGAAACCAAGCATCCTTCACCTCTGCCAAAGTACCTTGGGGTAATACCATAACCGAATTTCCTACAACCAATGGTGACCCTAAAACTTTTCCTAATAGTAAAGTACCAAAACCATGCTTTTCATCCAAATCATAAGTAACAAACCTCATTTCTAACTCTTCTTGAGTCATACGACCCTTTAATGAATTTAGAGCTTCAATCAAAGTGGGTCCTGAGTACCATGGCAGTTTGTCGGAGGGTTGAGTTAAGTTATCCCCCGTAAAACCGCTTATGGGAATGAATGGTATTTCCTCAATATTTTTGGCCCAAGGTGACTGGATTTCTTGAATTAAAGACTTAATGCGATCAATAGCTCGATGAAAACGATCTTCTTGAAAATCAACTAGATCCATTTTATTAATAGCAATAATAGGTTGGCTAATTCCGAGAACTGAAGCAAGAATCGCGTGTTCTCTAGTTTGTCCTCCTGGGTTTTGAGAACCACCAGCTTTTAATCCAGATTTAAGATCGTTTGGTACAGCACTTACAACTAATACGCATGCATCAGCTAGAGCTGCACCTCTAATCATATTTTTAACAAAATCACGATGACCTGGAGCATCAATAAGGATAAAATTTCTCTCTTGTGTTTGAAATGGATAGAATGCCACGTCTGCAGTGATACCCCTTTGTTTTTCTTCTGGTAACGTATCGAGAATATAAGCCCACTGCCATGATTCCATTTGATGTTGCTCTGCTTCTTCTTTCAATTTCTCCATAGTTCTAGGATCTACGGCTCCTATTTGATATAATAGATGTCCTAGCGTTGTTGATTTCCCATGATCTACATGTCCAATCCAAATGAGGGATATAGTTAAGTTAATTTCAGCCATAAACTCAAACCGCCATTTTTAGGCTTGTTTGTTCAGCTTAATAGAAGAAGAAAAAGAAGAAAAAGAGAAAAAATGAGGTGAGTTAAGAGGAATATTTACCGTACTCTACCTTCTGGACCACTCCCACCGCAACTGTCTTCCCAGAATCTCGTAACGCGAATCGTCCGAGTGCAGGGGAGGTATCAAAAGGTTCGACCACAAGAGGACTCAATGGGGTCATCCAAACCATTCCTCGTTCCTCTGGTAAGATTTGGTCTTTTTCTTGAACTTTAGTTACACGGCAGGCCACTTGTGCGGTACCACAATGAACTACTGGAGAATAATTCTCATGAATTCCCCAAGCTGGACCTTCGCCCTTCTTCTTCCCTTTCTTACCTAATCCGCGTATAACAAGTACAAATGATAAGAAAGCATCGATATTGGGCTTGAGGGCCTTTGCAGGGTTATTAGGATCACTTACGACGGCACCTCGTACGATATCCTTTGCACCGATGTTCTTTGTTTTAATATTAAATCCGACGTTGTCCCCTGGTAAAGCTTGTGGTATATCCTTATGAAATTCCTGAATAGTTTTCACAGAGATGGGGAGAGGTTCGATACTTTGTTTTGTGGGAGAAATGACTACATCTGAGTTTGGTTTTAAGATTCCACTTGAAACACGACCAGTTAGAACGGTACCCACGCCGCCTATGTTCAAAGTTTGCTGAATTGGAAGTCTAATTGGTTGTTTAGATAACGTCTCCTTACGAACTGCAGGAGACTCGAGTTCATCAAGAGCTTCAATTAGAGATGGACCATCATACCATGATAAAGCCTCAAAACCAGCTTCTATATCTTTCATCTCTTTTTCTAATGATTCAATGAATTCAGGATCTCCATTCCCAGCTTTTGCTGCTGAAACATGTCCTTCTAGGTTTTTTAGAGTCACATCCTTTGAAAGAACATTCACTCCTACTAAACCACTTGTAGGAACATATCTTATTGATTCAAGTCGTTTTTCTTTGTTCTCTACTTGAAGAGCAGTCATAAGCATTGTAAAAATACCATGAATGGCTTTTTTAATCTGCTCATACCGCTGTTGATCGTAATCTACTACATCCATCTTATTAATTGCGACAACGACGTTAGTCACACCTAGAGACGTAAGGAGAAGCATATGTTCAGTTGTCATCCCAATAACATTTGCATATTTTCCTGAAGCTGTCCCCGCAACTTTTGTTCCGTCTTCAAATTCACCTTTTCTTGCTGAAACTACTAAAATTGCCGCATCTGCTTGGGAAGCTCCTGTTATCATGTTTTTAATAAAATCGCTATGTCCAGGGGCATCTATAAGATTGTACGTAAAATTCTTGGTCTTAAATTCCATAAAAGACACATTAATTGTTAGACCCCTTTCTCTTTCATCCATTAAAGGATCTAGAATCCATGCATATGACCAGCTACCCATTCCTTGAGCTTTACTCTCTTTAAAATATCTTTCAGCTATACGCCATGGTTGTCTTTTCTTTTTAGGATCGTGAATTTGACCAAGTAGGAATAACATGTGACCCAAGCCTGTCGATTTCCCGTGATCGACGTGACCTGTGACCACTAAATTCATTCTTTCGAGATCTGCCATTATTATTCACCAAAAAATTACTCGATTTGGTAATTTAGGATTAAATATTGCCTTAATAAACTAATTTTTTGCTTTAATCCCAATAGTCAGCGAAGTGGACTCCAGTTTATCATGTTTTCGAGGTATTTTTTATTGCTTAATTGTTTTTCAGCAGTTTTACCTGTTATTTTCTATGCTTATAATTGAATGCAGTGTAATTCCGTTTCCATTAATGGTTTTGCTAACAATAAATAATGTTCACGTAATGTGAATTCAGCAATGCTTAAAATCCTAGCAATGTGCTTTTGTGTCAAAATCCCTCTTCTGGATTTACGCTTATAACAGTGATGAAACATGTTTTGTCTTGCTATCATTATATCTGAAGCAATAATTATTGCTGCTGCAAGAATAAATGGATTACGGCCCCCTCGATCAGACTGTGGAAAATTCATAAGCAATTTCTTTGCGCCGAGTTTCAGGCAGTGAAAATATTCATTCTTATCTACAATTATTTTCTTTTGTAACTGTTTAGTTATTTCTTGATCTTTGTTTAAGCGACTAATTATGTTATCTAGATACTCCTCTGATTTCACATGACTAATTCGAATTCGAGCGTGTTGTCTGATTAATGAGGCAGCTTTTATTATATCTTTTCCAAGAATAAAATAGCCTCGGCTTTGAGCAGCAGCAACAAGTCGAGCTAGCTCAATATTTTCTTTCCTGGACCGAATTGATAAATAAAGAGACCCCATAATTAGACTAGAAAGTTTCAATTCTCCATACAAATGAGAATGTACACTTCGATATAGAAAAAGAGCATCAGCTTTAGCTGCATCTGTTATTTGCAGAATACTACAAATTGTAGTAAGGAAATTATATCCCCGATATTCTCGTTGACGGCCATTAAAATGAAGGTAAATATCATTAAGGGATTTTAATCGTCTAAATTGTTGTTTAGTAGGGATTTTTAATTGAGCCCCTTTTGCATCAGCTAAAAATTTTTTTCGATAACTACCAATGTATGTTCCTAGTGATTTCATGGTACTAGGCCTTTCACTTATTGAAGCATACTGACTTCCAAAACTCCCTTCAGCTTTTATTAGTTGAATCGTTGGTTTTTCATAGATTTTGTTTGCAACAAGCCCGCAATTCATGCAAACTATATCAGATTCAGTCTGAATAAGATTTCCACCACATTCTAAACAGTGAGATCTCACTATATCCACCATTCGAAAAGGTGGATATGTAGTTTCTAAGTAAAATACAGAAAGAGAGACATGAGTAAAAATGAATAAGAGAAGAAAGTCAACAGTAATAACGACCGATTGATATTAGGTGCTTCTTGTTAGTTGTTGTTTCAGGGATGGAATGGTTTCTGTAACAGATTCCACTATCTTTTTTGGATTCGGATCAATAACTCAATTAATCTTTGTATAACATGAAATTGAAAGGTAGAAATTAACAAGCTGGCCTACTTTCAATGTAAACCAAAGTATTTATTTAAATAAAAGGCTTAAAAGGAACAATTCGTTTATATAATACACTCAATAACCCCAAGGTTGTAAAAAATTCCGAATTTTTATCTTAATAATGTATAATGATCCAGAATTTATTTAAATTATGTCTTTCTCTAGTTTCATTTAATTAAAAACTTCTTAACCGAAAATTTAATCTTATTATTTTCCAATATGCTTCGGAATAGTGACTTTTGGTTGAAGTGATCAAAATAAATAAATAAAAATTCTTTAAAAGCATATGAGTAAGAGGAAACTTATCTCTAACTTAGATTGTTTGAGGATATAATTTAATGAGAAGTAGAGATCAACGAAAAAAGGGAAAAACAAGGAAACCAAAGACCCGTTTTGATGATTTGGGAAAGAGTTTCGTTATCGATTATTTTCCACAAGGGAAATCACTAAGTCATAGGCGTTCTGAAGATTATAATCCCCTAGCTGTTGTTATTACAGTTGAAAAATTCCAGTTTTATGATGTAATTTTAACTGTGGGATCAAAATACTCTGTGGGTGAGGATTTATTACTATCAACAAGGAATAGAAATATTTTACGATTAATTCAAATCCGTTACGATCAGCTTTCTAGTTCTGCTTTAAGTAATCTACCCCCGATAATTAAGAAAATAGTTACAATATGTGAATCTCGTTACATCAACTTCCTCAATAAAGCACATCCGCTAACTTCTCAAATGCACCAATTGCAATTATTGCCAGGAATAGGCCAAAAACGACTATGGATGATTTTAGAAGCCAGAAAATCCAATCCTTTTTCCTCCTTCATTGATTTTTCAACAAGAACTAATATTTCTGATCCGATGTCAATATTCACCAATCGTATATTGCTAGAGCTTGAGAACTCACCAAAATATTATTTATTCACAAATAAAAAGTAACTGTATGATTAATATTGAGCTTCTTCGATTATCTTGAGAAAGGGAATTTAAAGAAATATACAAGAACCTTAATTCAAAATTATGCTATTTCCCCGAGGAAATCTTGGGGACAAAATTTCGTGATTGATAAATCAGTGGTAGATGCCCTTTTAGTGGAGGCAAATTTGGGAGAGAAGGATATTGTCATCGAAGTAGGAGGTGGAATCGGAACTCTGACATATTTCCTCTTAAAAAATTGTCAAAAAGTATTTTCATATGAGCTTGACCCAATTTTATCGACAATAATGAGAAAAGAGTTTTATAACTACAGCGATAAATTAGAGATCAAATCAGGGGATTTTCTTAAGCTTGAAATCCCTCATCATCACAAATTGATCTCCAATCTACCTTATGGGATTTCCTCTCCATTCGTTGAAAAAATTATAAACATGAAGAATCGTCCAGAAATTATTGCTATTACTTTACAAAGGGAGTTCGCCAATCATCTTTGCGCGAAGGCGGGTGAATCCGATTATAGCCGAATTTCCGTATTTTCCTCTTTTTTTTACAAGTTTGAGGTTATTACTACTTTTCCTCCTCATTTTTTTACTCCTAAACCTCACGTCCAATCAAGTCTTGTCCGTGGAATAAAATTAATACCTCCTGAATTAACTAGAGGGAAAGATTTCTTCATATTTCTCACTCATCTATTCTGTCGGAAACATAAAAAGGTACGGAATAACCTACAAGTGCTTACAAAGTCTTATCCGCGTAATCTTCGAAAAATGTTTAGACATGAACTTGACAAACTTGAATATCAGAGCTATCAGCCAGTCAACCTTTCGCCAAATCAGATTCTTGATCTTTTTCGACAATTCATAGAAATGAGAAGTTCATTTCCATCAAAATTGAGAGAGAACAATTGATTAATTATCAGTAGAATGAATTCAAAATTTACAAATTTAAGGTATAAAAGGATAGACTAATGAAAAACCAGCTAGGAAGAAAGGAACTGTAACAAGAATGAATATTATACCAGTTAATAATAGATTAAATTCAAAATCTTTCCTTTTTCGAATTAATCTGTCTCCTAGCTGGGCAATAATCATTGTTAGAGAGATTGCACGTACTATCCAAGCCACGAGAATAAAGATTGTCCAAAAGATCTGATCTCCAGATTCGATTAAAAGCTGCCATCCACGAATATATTCATCCCACTGAGAAAAGATTACTGGAATCACAAAAAAACTTGGAATTAATTGAGTAATCAAGTGAACATCCTCATAAATATATAAAATTGCAGATTTTTAATCTCCTAAATATTCATGGAGAATGATTGAGTCTTTTTTACCATTAAATGGAATATCAATGTTCCTCAATGCTTTTATTCAGTATTTCTTCTCAAAAGAAACCAGATTCAGAAAAAAAAATTTAAAGCTAACTTAATTGCAGCCTTATCGGAGAAAACACATCTCTACGAGTCACCAATAGAAAGAAGAAGTAGGTAGTATTTATTTGGAACTTGAAATTGTTGAAGAAAGTGAAAATTACGTGAAATTTATCCTTTCTGATGTTACTCCAACTTTCGCCAATACTATCAGACGAATGATTCTGAGCGAAGTTCCTACAATGGCGATTGATGAGGTTATTATAATTGAAAATACTACTCCCCTTTATGATGAGATTGTAGCTCACCGTCTTGGATTAATTCCTCTAAAAACGGATTTAGAAAGTTTTGTAAGGCCAGAGTTATGTTCGTGTGGAGGACAAGGATGTACATCTTGTGAGGTGTCACTAACTTTAGAAAAATCTGGAGAACAAGATGTTGAAATTGTTTTTTCAAAGGATTTGTTATCTCAAGATCCCAAAATAGTGCCAGTCTATTCAAATATCCCCGTCCTTAAAATGGCTAAGGATCAAAAAATCTTTCTTGAAGCAATTGCACGACTTGGTAGAGGCCTAGATCATGCAAAATGGCAACCAACTTCAACGATTTCTTACAAGTTTTATCCTGTTGTGGAATTTAATTTAAATAATTGCACATTCTGTGGAGACTGTGTGGAAGTCTGCCCCCGTGATATAATAAAAATTGAAGATGATGAGATTAAGGCTGTTAATGTCATAAATTGTAGTTTATGCAATCAATGCGTCGATATTTGCGAGCTTGATGCTGTAAATGTAACCACTACAGGTAAAGATTTTATTTTTATTATGGAAAGCACTGGGGCACTTACGATTAAGAAAACTCTAATCAAAGCTCTAGAACTATTGAAAGAGAAAGCAGAAGCTTTTAATACCCTTGTTGAAGAATTTTAAAAACGGGATTCAATTGAAAATCAAAAGAAGAACAGATCCGAAGAAGGTCGCACTAATCAGGTTTTTGAAAGGAGCTGCTGCTGCAAACGAAACGAAAATGTGGTCAGTATTAGCATCTGAAATGTCTAAGGCGAGGAGAAAGCGTATCACAGTAAACCTTTCCCATTTAAATAGAATATCTTCTCCTGGAGATGTTTTACTTATCCCGGGGAAAGTTTTGGGAACTGGATCGTTAAACCACCGCCTTGATATTGCTGCTGAATCCTTTTCGTTAGCTGCGCACGAAAAAATCACCAATGCTGGTGGGCAATGTCTGACGATTGAAGAGCTAGTAAGAAGGAATCCAAAAGGGTCTCAAGTTCGTGTAATAAAATAAAAAGAGATGACAGATCAATGATGGACATAGTAGACGCCACCATCGTCAATGCAGAGAATTCAATTTTAGGTCGTTTGGCAAGTATTGTCGCTAAGCGCCTTTTAAACGGAGAAAAGATAATTATTATTAATGCAGATAAGGGATTGATATCTGGAAAGGAAGATTTTATTGCAGCTAAATATCTCCAAAGATGGAGGATTAAAACGAAATCAAATCCTTTGAAAGGTCCTTTCCATCCTCGAGAAACTGATAAAATTCTAAAAAGAACAATACGTGGAATGCTTCCCTATCAAAAGAGTAGAGGAAAGGAAGCTTATCATCGCTTGGTTGTTTACAAAGATTTTCCTGAGGAGTTTAGAGAAGGTGAGATTAAAATTATCCCAGAAGCCCAAAATATCAATCCTAAGGCGTCCTATATCTCTCTTGAGGAACTAAGGTCAAAAATCTAATGGTTTGGAAAATTATGAAAAGTGTATTACGAAGTGGAAAACGACGTACGGCTATTGCACGTGCAATAATTAAGGATGGAACAGGTAGAGTCTTGATTAATGGAAAACCAGTAGAGATTGTTGAACCTGAGATTGTAAGGATGAAATTAATGGAACCTTTATTTTTCCTTGAAGATAAAACTAGACAGAGTGTGGATATCAAGGTTAAAGTCAAGGGTGGAGGATATATGGGACAAGCTGATGCTGCAAGAACTGCTATTGCACGAGCTCTTCTGGCTTGGACTGATTCTGAAGATTTAAGGATTAAATATACAGAATATGATCGACATATGATTGTAGGCGATCCTCGTCGTCGTGAGCCTAAACATTTTGGTGGGCCAGGTGCCCGTGCTAAATATACCAAGAGCTATAGATAATCCACAAGATTTATTTAAGGGAAACAGAGGAAGATTTTCATCTTTCTAATTCTAAAAAAGGGCCCATGGCTTAGCCTGGTTAAAGCGCTCGGCGTCCTGAAGGATATATGTCAGGACGGGCGAAGCTGATAACCGAGAGATCCCCGGTTCAAATCCGGGTGGGCCCACCATCTCTCCTTTTTGATTATAGGATTCGTATAGATTCTTACAAAGTGAATGTTTTAAGAAGTTGCTATTAAAGACCTATTAAGATTTTAATTAAATTATTTTTAAATATAAATTTAATTTTGAGTTAATGAGGGGGAAATTTGATTAGGATTTCCATCATTAGAAAAAACGGAAGCAGTTAGCTTCTTATTAATTTGAGGAACTTCATTGATTTTGTCACCTGTTCGAAATAGACTATGAATTAGGCCTACAAGCTTTTGATATGGAATTTTAGGATAATTTTGCTGACTCAGATGAGAAAAGCAACAGATTAATTGTTGATAAGTAAGATGCCTTCTTAATTCAGATATTAGATGAATTTGATCAATTACATTCTCCTGTTTTATGAGATTTTCTAATATCAAGTAGAAATTTTCATTTTCCAATAAGTTCAGACAAAATTGTGCCCTCTTTTTGCATTTCTTTACTTTTTCTTCAACTGAAAGCTTGTTTTCATTGAAAAACTGACACAATTCGTAACATATCTGATTCATTTCCGAAACTGATGTTTTTTTGGTGTCAAAAATTAAATTCTGTTGATTATAAATGAATGGATATTTTATTTTCCCTTCTTCATTCTTATTATTACTTGTCACTAACGAACTTGAAGATAAAGCTCTTGTAAATTGATCAAGGCCTTCTTGAAAAGAGAATAAAGGTTTTTTATTCGTTAGATAACTCAATCTTATCCTTTGAAGTTCTTGATTATCCTGAAAGTGAGCACCTGGTTCACTTGGAGATTTAAAAAACCTCGAGTTCATATATTTAAAAAATGATGTCTGATCGAAACTATAAAGAAAATAAAGCTGGGTACAGTTCAAAAATTTATTCTTTTCTATTTCATCTGAGATATTACAAGCTAAAACAGTTCTAGAAATAGAAGGAGAACCCATTCTTGGATAATTCCCAAATTGAGGGTAAATCCACTCTGATCTCTCTTTTAAAATGAATATGTTCCCAATCTTCATTAATTCTGATTCACTATATAGATTAATTACGTCTTCTTTAGAGACAAAGCTTATATCTGGTAATACTACCTCTAAAATTGGTTTTGAAACTCTAATTCGTTCTTCTAACTCTTTAACTGATTTTGAATAAAGAATGACCCTAATACTGTTTTTCTTTCTATCTATCTCTAGTGAGAATGTCTTTAGATGTTTTAACTGTTTCAATTCGTTCGTTTGAATTTTTTGCACGGAAAAAGTCTCGAATAAGGCCAACCAAATCTGAAAATCTTGCAAAAATATTATTCCCCTTTTTTTTGAATCAAATCGTAATAAGGAATTCTGGCTATTGAGTATTTGAATCATTTCAGCTGAAAGTAGATATAATAGAATGGAGATCGGAAAATACCTAACTAATTCCATTGGAGTAGTGATTATGTTCTTAAAAATTCCAGCCCAATCATTTAACATTATAATACCTTCAATAACGAAAATAACCATAAGTGATAGAAGAACAATTGTAAGAATTTTCAGTTTATATACCAAAATCTCCTGACTCACAACATTCAACTCAGATAATCATTGTCCTCTTCTTTCTAATAAACCGTATAACAAAGATTCCAGTAAGTAAAGTAATTGATGATATCAAAGGTAAAAAATATTGTATTCCTATTACATTTAGCAGAGAAGGAGAACTTGGAAAAATATTGTTAATTTCAACTAATTCAGTTGATTTCTCATTCTTAGCCCAATCAATCACCTTAATAACTGGGTTCTGGATTGTGTTTTTAGAAATGTTGAATATATAATGATTTGGAGAAAGCAAAGTAGGTAAAATTATCTGATCTTTTATCAACAAGGATACATTCTGTATTCCTGATGCCATTTCTGGTTCAAAAACAAAAGCGTCTATCCTAATCATACCGTCTTTTAACTCAACAGAATAATCCAAGGTCGGTGGAAAAGGATCTTGAATTTTGAAATTCTGCAATGAACTCTCTAATATTAAGTCAGGAAAATATTTCACAATTAATTGAATCGAAATGGTAACATTCCACCTTTGGGGAGGTAAAAAGGCTGTTATAACACTGGTTGAATTTGGTAGTACTTCCACTCTAGTATTATAACATTCCCAAGAACCTAAACCTAGTATCGAATATATAACCTCATAAGAATAATCGATAGGGGAATTTATTCTCCAACTTCCAATTATACTTTCATTATAGATATAAGATGGATAAAAAGGTTTGATCAATATTATGTCCAATTCTTGGAGGTACCCTTCTAAAAAATAGCCAATTTCAAACCCACTGAGTATATTAAATTGAGAAAATGACACAATTGCCCCTTTAATCGTTGATGGATATAGTGTTGTGATATTACGATTTAAAGAGTCAAATAGAGAAAGATTAGAGAAAGGAAAACCTAAAAAATCGAGATTAATATCAATTGAGTAGTTATTTGTTGTTATTCGTGAATAAACTAGAAGCCTAAGCCTGAATTTTTTTGCAACAGTTTCTTTAGCAATCAATATCGTTGGACCTGGCAATTCTAATACTAATATATCATTATTTGATTGATTAGCTTCTAAGGTCCAAGTTAATAGTTGATCTTCAAGTTCAGTACCAATAATATAGCTGCCTCTCAAAATATATGCAGATAAAATAACATCACTAAATGATTCAAATGGTACAAACCAACTTGAATTATTTTTTGAATATTCAATGTTATAATATATGAAAAAGGTTCTGTTCGCTTTTATAGGAGATCTCATTATCTCATTAACATAAGCCCGATCCCCCCCACTTGGGGATGTTTCATTAGAAATATAGAAGATGAAGGTCTGTAGCTTAAATATTTCCCCCCTTAACACTCCTTCTATTGCAACTTGAAGATAATTGTTAACAGTTGAGTAGTTATAATCAACAGTAATATCTACTAAACCTTCAATATTTGTTTTAAAACTTGAAATTACTGTACCATTGATCCATACCCTAATAGTAAGTCCAGAAAGGACAATATAGTAATCATCTCCATGTGGATTGATATAAGAATATAAACGGAAGGTTATATTTTCATCTGTCGCTAAAGTATTTGGTAAATTTTCAAAACTCCAAAAAATTGAAGCAGGCTTAATAGTCAGATTGAATATAGCTTTTGCAAAGAACAAACTACCATCAGAAGCAACTAAATCGATATTATAAATCCCAGGATCCCAAATTACATGCGAGATATTTAGAATGTAATTGTTGTCGGATATACGGGTAAAAAAGAGACAATCACTCCCTTTCATTAAAAAAACTATAGTTGAATTTGAACTATACTCCTCTCCACTTTGTAAAAGACTTATATTAACCGAAATTGATTCAAATTGATAAATATCCACATCTTGTAAAGAATGAAACAAGATGATTGATTGAAAACTTCCCTGCTCATGAATATAGATTAATTGCTCATATACCCCAAATTCCCATGAATTAGACCAATTTAAAGTGAGCTGCAATATACCAAATGGAAACTGTTCATTTATCGTAATCTCTGGAAAAATAAAAGTCGAGTTTATCATGGGTAGAGTCGTTTGATGAAAGCAAAACGATTCATCCTGAACATATACGTTTATAACCTCAGAAAGTGGGTAACGTAATTGTCCTCTTATTAGAATGACTTCATTTCTACAAACATCTGTAGGTACAATAATGTTTGAAAGATAATTTGGTGTCCATGCTTCAAGGATACCCCATCCTATTCCTTTGACGTTTATTTGATAGGATTTTCCTAAAATAAATTCATTTAACATTTTTGTCTGATTGGAAAACACAAAATCGATGCTTTCATTAAGAATGGTTATATTAATCCAATCAGAGGGTAATATTATGTGAATATTACTAGAAAAGGCATTTTCAATAATGCTAGGAATATCTAAAACCACATTAACTCTTATCTTTGTTTCATTCCATTCTTTTAATACACAATTACTCTCAAAACTTTTTCTACGAGTTAAATTAACTTCAATATATGTTAAGGTATTATTTTTCCAGGGTGAGTTCTCTTCTGCAGATAAAGTGAAATTCTCGATTATTGAATCAAATGAGAGGGTACCATTCTCGGAAAAGATCTTTGTTTCTCCAATTGTATAATTTATTAAAGGAAAAGGAGGTAAATAGGTCCAATACTTCATATTATTAATATCCAAAGTTAAATTATAAGGGATATAAGCGATCATATGACAGAAAAGGGATTGTAAATTCGAAAAATTTGGATACTCCTCTGGTAGAAGGTGATTTGTAATCAATCTAGTAATATTATGATAAATATATCTCCAACTGAATGAAGCAGTATCATTACAAAGGATATAGATTGAACTTGACCTATTATCATAAATTACATTGTCTTCAAGTTCTTCAAATCCATCTCCGCAAAGTGTTCCACCCTTATCTGACAGAATAAATGAAATTTTCCCGTTATTAAACCTAAAATCTAAAGATAATGTATGAAAGGAAGACTGAAGCTCTTGAGATAGAATTGGAATCCGAAAATCAAAAGAAATGACAGTTGGAAAATTCACCAAGCTTGGATGTGATGAAACTAGAAACTTCGTATTATTAACACCAGAATCAAAGACACTTTTATTTGAAAAATGTAGCCGAAAAACAGTTTCATTCTCCGAAAGGATTGTAGATACGTCAACATCTCCATATTCAGTATCATTCTTCCAATCATTTATACTATTATTACCAGTTGAAAGAAGTAGAAATGAAGAGTTGATAGGTCTTGATCTAATGGAAACATTTGTTTCTGAAGGTGTTAAGATTTCTCTACTTTCATTTGTTTTTAATTCAAATTTATCACTCTGTTCGACAAAATATTGTATTGTTTCCCCTGTAAGGTTATTAATTTTGTAATTTAACATATTCTCTTGAATTTTGTTTTCTTCCAAACCTTCCTTATTATTTGAACTTAGCAAATTGGGATATAAATGATCACTAATAACATTAAAGTGGCTGAATATTATCGTAATTATTATAAATAAGACAACCGAGAGATTTTTGATCTTACGGGTCATAATTCTCATCATACTTAGTTTCCTTTTATCCCCCTGGTGATAAAGTTCCATACAATTCCTCCACCCTCCTGTGCAACGCTTAGTTAAAAAACTCCCAAGAATTACTAAGTCCAGAGAAAAGGATTTTTAATTAATATAATCCCATTAAAACGTTTTTAACAAATATATATACCATTAAAAACAATATGAATTTAGAAAATCCCATTATTTCCTTCCATGGA
>JBHLPG010000260.1:0-5735 GCA_048939725.1 Promethearchaeota archaeon
TGCTAATTTTAAATAAGCGATAGTATCACCTAGATTAGTAGAGACGATCTAGGGAAAATAGTGAGTGAATTTTAGTTGAAGTCACAATAGGATATAAAAAGTGTCTTCAGTTCAGGTTTTTAACTAAATAAACCTAACTTACTATAAATTAAAATCAAGAGATAAATCGGTGATAATATGGGAGAATATCAAGAAAAGATTAAAAAGCATTTCATGATGTTGGTTTGCTCCTCGGTCAGTGAGATAGATGATGCGAAGGCTTATAGGAAAAAATATGAAGCAGCATTCAAAATAAAATCAAAAGAAGCGTTTAAACTTGTTGAAGATCACTTCTGGTCAAGATTATATTCCATAATAAAGGAAACGCGGGACCCAGATGAATTGAGGAAACAATTAGAATCAGTAGCCCAAATTGACGTAGGGAAAGTCAGAAACCACATCTGGCAATTATTGTTGTTCTCTGTAAGCGAAAATCGTGATAAGAACACCTTTAGGGAGAATTATGAGCCTATGTTCAAGATAAATCCCAAAGAAGCAGTCAATCTTGTTGGGGATCACGTGTGGACAATGATATTTGCAAAGACAAGAAAAATACGAGAACCAACAGACTTGGAACAAGAATTAGAATCAATGGTCCAAATTGATGTTAAACAGGCTGCTGAAATAATTAAAGAAGATAACCCGGAAAAATTCAAGTTCTTACAAGCATACAAGTGAAATCACCTTTCATAAATAATGATCTTCACTGTAATTTTGTTATCTTTTCCATACGTAGAAACAATCACAGATATTTTGGGAGTCTTAATCTGTACAAAGTATCATGAACCCACTCGGTAAAAGTGATAGTGTCGTCTGATAAAATACGATTTATGTGAAACTTGTATTCTTCAGCTGCAGCTTCTGTGGGGATAATTAAAAAGGCTTCTTTATTTGCCAAAGGTTGAAGACGAACCATAGGGTTTTCAAGGTGAGAAGCAGAATCAGCAGCTGCTAGCTCAAGCTCTAAAAGAAATAAAAAATCCTTAGCTTTTATATCAGCGAATCCGTATTTTTCCATAGTGCATTCTGGTGGCAAACCAAGTAAGATACGACTCCATTCGGAAATCCAGTAGTCATCAGTGAACCAATAGTCTAAATACTCCTTTTGTCGGGCGCGCAGTTCACTTAAGACGATCATATACCGGACCATTCCCTCACGGACTCGTTTCATTAAATTAAGACCAGGTTTATCATAGAGTTCGTTGAGTTTGGCTCGTTGATGACTCAAAATAATCATAACATTAATAAGTTCTTCCAGCTCGGTATCAGAAGTAATCGGTACAAATTTAGCTACTTTTTCTAACCACTGAATGGTACTATCAACACTAGATTCGGGAATGGATTCTCCATAATGAACCTCTAAGGAATTCTTAATCAAATCTTGATTTCTTACATATAAGCGATAAACCTGCTCAATGTCTTTTTCCTTGCGTGGAACACGACGATTTTTAATTGATTCTTGAATCCTCGTCATAAGATCTTCTTTATGTTGATGGCTCAATTTACAACACACCTTAGAAAAGATCACAATGACCTGAAAAGAATTTGTGCAATCCTTACTCTGAGATAATCTCAGATGATCGCAAAAACTATTAATATAAGATTAGCGATTTACCCTACTAGTTCGATTGATGAACCAAAGCGATGTTCGATTAATCAGAAAGAGGGGATTTGAGGCTAAATCGCCCGTATTTTTCTTTTTATGGCTTAACTAAGGGTACCTGTAAGAGAAATAGTCAGATGGTGTATCGGATCTGAGTGTCACGAACGAAGATCGAAATTTCAGCGGAAAGCTCCAATAAAAGGGCATGAGCTTGAGCAGATAACCCGAGTCTAGTTATAATATTCAAAGCAAGACAATTTAATAGATCAGTTACGAAAAATTCATTGAGAATGGTTTCTAACCAGTGTAAGAAGAAAAGTTGGAGAGGAGAAATTCTATTAGAAGAAAACCACACCGCATTTACGTGCCCCAGTTGATACAATTGTTTCATCATACGTAAACGAAGTTGACGGTTCTTCCCAAAATGAGTATGATAATCTTGGGCATGTTCAAGATGTTTTTGCTGAAGATTGGAAAGCTTAATGTTCAATTCACCTGACATTCCCCCGACCATATCAGACATCTTGAAACGAATCAAATAAGCCTGTTCGATAGAATCAAGAAGACTTTTAAAAAGCTTTTTTAAATCATGAATAGCCTCACGGGTGGAATCAGCTTCATTCTGACAAATACATCCCCCAAACAAAATCAATGGCTCACGATCGGGAAAATGATTTTGATAATATAAAAACGTCCTAGGTTTCTCAATGACACCCATCTTAGTCAATATTATATTCCTAGTTATACTTTTGAAGTTATCTAGATACTCTATTAACAGCTGTCGCAGATTAGAATCAATTCCAATAATATATAGGACGTAGCTTAAAAATATATTAAGACCACTTGTATAAGAAATCCCGAGGAGAATGGTGAAAGTGAAAAGGAGAGGAATAATACGATTTAGCCCATTTATACTGGTGATATCCTTTTTTTCTATAGTCATCACACCTAAAGAAATCCAAATTGCGGGGTGGGTAATGAATGATAACAACTCATCTCAGGAAGTACCTGAACCACCTAGAAATCTAAATGGGACAACGCACGAAAAAGGAGTAAAGCTGGAATGGGAAGCCCCATTGAACGAGGGGGGAGTGAATGTCACAGAATATCGGATTTATCGCTCGCAAACAAGTGGATGGTGTGGAACACATACATTGGGTGATACATATCTGGGAAATACCACTAAACAAAGCTTTGTTGATTCAACTGAATTCGAAAATGGATATACATACTGGTACGTAGTCACAGCTGTCAATAGTATAGGGGAAAGTGAATTCTCAGAGGAGGTTTCGGTATTTTTTCCTACCAAAAAAACCACTATTAGTTGGAATATGTCATTATTAATTGCCTCGATAATTGCTATTGTGGTAATAAAACGGAAAAAATCATCGCAGGAGTATTAGGAACATTTGTATTCATAAATAGACGGAAAAAATCAGTATGACCAAACTGGTAATCCTAACTTTCAGGATAAAAGCCTTGACTTCCCCTTCAGCTAAATGATAAGACGGTAAATATGATATCCAATCATCATAGGATGGATGGATGAAGTACTTTGTAGTAAGCTTTTTATCTTTCAGTGATGAAAGGATTTGAAGAATGAAAATGCAATTAATTCTTGGGGGACTTTAAAATATGGATTTAATAGATAAAAATGTTCTTATCGACCTATTAATTAACTGTAGAGCAAGATATCAAGACATGGCTGTGAAAAATAATGTTACAGCAAATGCTATCAGGAAAAGGGTCGATAGATTAATTTCACAAGGGATAATTGAAGAATTTATCGTAGAACTCAGTCTAGCAATGGTAGATGCAGAACTATTATTAAGCTTGATCTACACGGACGGTTCAGAGGACGAAAACGCGTTTATAGATCAATTATCTACACCTAGGGGGACTAATCCATATATAAACTATATTGGACCAGCCTCGGGGGGCGAATATACTCTATATATCATTTTCTCAACGTATACAGAAGGAACAAAAGGATTATCAGAGACAAGTGCCTTTTTTAAGAGTTTTAATGAAGTTCAAAAAGTTGACATGCACCCATTACTTTATCCGCGGGGAAAGAAGCTAAATTTATCACCTATGGATCTGAAAGTATTACGCTACCTGGTTGAGAACCCGAGGATGCCCATTAGTGAAATTTCTAACAGGTCAAGGGTAACCTCAAGAAATGTACGGAATATTATAGTTAACTTTGCTAGAAATAATAATGTAAATTTGACCATAAGATGGAACCTAAATGCAGGAGATAGTATTCAGTTCCTTGCTCAAATTCAGTGGGATGATAGACAGACTGATTTCACAACCATAAAAAACTGGTTGTTTAATCAGTTTCCAGAGGAATTTTGGGGAGAATTGATTTGTGCAACAAAACCACTGCTATTTGGCACTTTCGTCGTGAATAACTTAAGTTCAGTGGCAAAAATCACCCAATCAATTAAAAAAAATCCAACCATTACATCTGTGGTCACTCTTCTAGGAAAACCCAGTCGAGGATTTCCTGACATCAGAACAACACATTTGAATAAACTAATAGCTGAAGCAGGATTATAGAGCTTGCTTTAAAGATGTATATGAGTTCAGTAATTAAGCTAAATTAAAATCTAATACCGAACTCATTGGTTCATTTTTAGACTTAATTTCAGTGTATGTTATTTTTTTGGTAATTTGAGGTTCTAATACCTTTAATCAGGCAAAAAAGAATTTTCCACCTAATTTAGATCTCAATCCTCTACTCAAAAACGAACTCCTAAGTTCAGTTTTTTTTATCAAAATCCCCTTTAATGGGATTATTTCCTAACTAACCTGTTGAACAAACCTTTTATCTTCTAAAAAGAACAAATCTCATAGTAATATACATTTGAGCAACTATCCCACTGAATTAAAATGTGTGAGAACCTGTGAAAGAAAAAATTGATCTATTAGATATTATCTCTCTGAAAGAACATTACAGGAATTTAGTACGAGATCTAAAGGTAAATTCATCCGCATCTGACGATTTACACGAAATTCTACGTAATGTCTTCACTTCCAATGAGATCAGGATCTTTCTTATTGGAGATATTCAGCATAAGCGAATTTTAATACAGGTAGAGATGATACCAACCGCACACATCACCCTAGAGAAATTCAATTCTGGTCTTGAGAAACAACCTGAAATCAAATCTGATATACTTGAACATCAAATTTTTTTGCTAGAATATCTGAAAATATTGAATGAGAAGGGGTTCACATTGAATCTGGTCGGAGAAGAGTGTATATGGTACGCAACAAACGTTCTAGAAACCGAACCAACGGATGAACTTTGTGAATTACTCAACCCTTTGTTAAAATGGGCTGTTGACAAGTGGGAAGATAAAATCTGAGGAATAAAAGTAAGAAGGTAAAAGAATTGAAAAATAATGGAATAGTAATCCAAAATTTGGTGAAAAAATTTGAGGATATCACTGCTATAGATGGAATCAGCTTTGAGGTCAAACCAGGGGAATTGTTCGGTCTCTTAGGTCCAAACGGAGCGGGAAAAACAACAATTATCAATATCCTTACTGGACAACTAAAACCTACAAGTGGAACCGCGTATGTAAACGGTTATAATATAAAAAAACAGGCGAATGAAGTTCGAAAACTGATTGGGGTCTGTCCTCAAGAACCAGCATTCTATCCATACCTCACAGGGAGAGAAAATATCGAATTATTCGGGAAATTACATGGAATGGCGAAAGATGTCTTGAGAGAAAGAACTAATGAGCTACTCAATAAACTAGGATTGGTAGAAGATGCAACACGTAGAGCGGGTAATTATAGTGGAGGAATGATTAGACGAATCTCTCTTGTAATGGCTTTGATTAATAATCCAAACATTGCATACCTTGACGAACCAACTGTAGCTATGGATGTCCAATCACGCCATGCAACCTGGGACTTTATCAGGGATCTGCAAGCCATGGGAAAAACTGTCATCCTGACAACACATTACATTGAGGAGGCAGAATCACTCTGCAATCGGGTGGGAATCATTGATCCTGGGAAACTGATTGCTCTTGATATTCCAAAGGCTTTAATGACAGAATATAACGCAAAA
>JBHLPG010000035.1:0-23085 GCA_048939725.1 Promethearchaeota archaeon
TAGCTCCTCGATATTTGATTTTCTTTGAGGCTACGATTAAACCTGAATGAATTGCTTTACTTATTGCTTGATTCTTAAGGGTAGATGATAAAAATCCAGCCCAAAAAGCGTCCCCTGCGCCAGTTCTCCCGACAACATCATTTACAGGAATAACTCCTTTATATTGTATATTTTGATCTTCATCATTATAATAAACCCCCTTACTACCACAAGTTAAAATTACAGTCTTTTTCACCCCTAAATCTTTGAAATTAAATATACTCTCATGTGGGGAAAGGGATTTACCAAATAATTCGCAGACGTCGTCTATGGAAGGTTTGACGATATCAACATAAGTAAATGCCTTAAGAACTGCAGATTTGTAATCTTCATTATCTACATTAATTTTGGGGCGATAGTTTGGTTCAAAGCTTATTATTTTCCCCTTGTTTTCTGCGTATTTCAATGCTTCTAACACTGTCTCTCTCATCGGATTGAAAGCAAGAGCATGGGCTGATGTATGAAAAATCTCGATTTGGTCGATCATCTGACGGAGTTCTACCGAAAAAGTATATCGAAAGTCAGCAGATTTATAATAGATTGGGAAAGGAGGATCATTCGTTTCATTTATGATGACTAGACTTGTTGAATGCAAAGAAGATCTGGATAATAGTGAAATATTAACATTGTTAGACTCAAAAACTTTTATGATAAAGTCACCAAAAAAATCCGCTCCTACACTACCAGCAAATGCAGTATTGTGTTCTAATTTTGCCAGTTGAATGGCAACATTGGCAGGAGATCCCCCAAAAAATCGATTAAAACATTCAAGTTTGGAATCAGCGATCAAATCAACTACAACTTCTCCTAAACACAAGATCTCAATTTGTTGAGAGGTCAATGTAAGATCTTTCCCTTCAAGAGATCGGAATATAGTTGAACAAGTTGTTTTGTAATAGCACTCCAAGAAAATTTCTTGATTGCGGTAGATTCTGCTCTGTTACTCATCTTTTGATGAGTTTTTGGAAACTTAATTACATCCCTGATTCGTAAAGCGTAACTAGTAATATCCTGAGGATTAACGGTATATCCATCGTGGCCGTCAGTAATAATATCAGGGGGGCCACCCACATTTGTAGCAACAACTGGAGTCCCGCAGGCCATTGCTTCAACAATAACTAATCCAAATGTTTCATATCTAGAAGGAACAACAAATACATCTGCAGCAGTGTACCAAAGCGGAACTAATTCATAATCAATTCTAGGAATTAGTTTAAAATTCTCCTCTATATCAAGTTCAGATCGTAATCTCATTAATTTATCATATTCTTTCTCTTCAGATTTGCTCAGAGATAGGTCTCCTTCAACATTTTTGTTACCAGCACTAATTATAACATTGATCTTCTTGCTTAAACTCTTTAATGAGGAAATAACTTCAGGGATTCCCCTAACAAGGAGATCAAATCCTTTACGTGAGTCTAATCTGCCAAGAGAGAGAATGAGGATTTCATTTTCAAATCCAAGTTCTCGCTTGGCCGTCTCACGAGACCCCCGGGGATAAAACCAATTGGTATCCACTCCCGCAAAAATAATATGAATTTTCTCTTCAGCTACTCCATAAATTTTTTGTAAATCTCGTTTTTCTTGGGTACTTTCGGCAATAATCGCTGAACATTGCGAAAATATTATTTTTTCATCATCGATTCGTTGTTTGAAATTAATGTTATTATTTCCCGCTGTTGCCTTTTTAATAGCTCCTAAAGAGTGAGATGTGTGTATTTGAGGAATTTTAAGATCACGAGCTATCCAGGTACCTACAAGACCTCCATCCCAATAATGACTATGGACAAGATCATACGTTATCTTCTTATTGCTTATATATTCTTTTAAATTCTTATAAAATTCGGGTAAATAAGGTTTTAATTGTTCTTTCGGAACAAATTCTGGTGGACCACATGGAATTCTGATATCACGACAGTTATTAAGGTTTTCGAAATTCTCAATCCTTGGTTTATTGCCCCAATGACGAGTATAGGAATCAACTTTAGAAAAACCTAAATTAATTAATTCTTTAGATATTTCCCTGATATATAGACATTGACCCCCAGTATCAGGAGTACCCAGAACCCCTAATGGATCCCCATGAACCGATATCATACAGATACTTTTAGACAAATATTTGTCGTCTCCAGTAAATTTGATGAAGATTCTATAGAAAACCAAGGTTATAGATAGTAAAAATAATGGAGGAGAAAAATGTTGAAGGGAGAGTAGGAGCCTACTATTTTATGAGGTTAAGGATATTTTCATTTGACTCTGAGTCAAAGAGATGTAAATAGGGTTCATAAAATCGGAGATAGAGCTGGTCGTTAATTTTTGTATCGAAGTAACCATCAACCATTATTCCTATTCGTTCCTGTTCCTCACCCATTTCTAACTGAACTGCTGTATGTCGTTCTAACGTTGCTTCGAGGGTCACATAAGTTCCAGCACCAAGATGTTCCACGACAAAAACTGTTCCTTGTTTCAATACGTTTTCAGAGTCTTTAGTGGGCGTTTCGACCAATTCTGAGACATCACTTTCCGTGACTAGGCATTCACATTCTTCTGGTTTATAACCTGTGTATAAGTGCTCTGGACGTATTCCAACAGTTACCTTGCTTTTTCGATTTTCTTCTCGACACTTTTGTAGAAATTCTTTAGCAGCTTCCGCTCTTTTACCAATAAGTTTTATTTTTCCTCCGACAAAATTTAAAAAGAAGTCAGACCCCTCTTGAAGAATCATTCCTTGCGTAAAATTCATAGATGGACTTCCTATGAATCCTCCGACAAAAACGTTGTGAGGGAAGTTGTAAGCTTCGAACGGTGTTGCAACCTGTTGGATACGTCCTTTGTTGATGATTGCAATTCGATCAGCCATCGACATTGCCTCTACTTGATCATGTGTAACATAGCAAAGAGTAGTCTCAAGACTTTTTTGAAGTCTGATAATCTCTCCACGCATTTCTACACGGAGTTTGGCATCAAGATTGCTCAGAGGTTCATCCAACAGGAAAACCGAGGGATTTCGGACTATTGCTCTACCAAGGGCAACTCTTTGTCTCTGGCCACCACTCATCTGTTTTGGTTTCTTCTCTAATAATTCTTCAATTTGAAGGATTTTAGCAGCTCGTTTGACTCGTTCATCTATCTCTTTTTTACCCATTTTAGATAAACGCAAGCTAAATGCTAAATTTTCATAAGTGTTCATATGGGGGTATAAGGCATAAGACTGGAACACCATTGCTATATTACGATCTCTTGGATTTACATAAGATACCTCTCTGTCGTCAAAGTAAATGGTACCTCCAGTGGGATATTCTAGACCAGCAATTAAATTAAGCATAGTTGATTTCCCACACCCTGAAGGCCCTACTAGAACCAGAAATTCTTTGTCTTCAACGACTAAATTCATGTCAGGGATAACTAATTCTTTCCCAAATCGTTTTTCAATATTTTTCATAACAATTTTGACCATGTAGTTCACCTATTTCATATTTCACCCTTTTACCGCACCTGCTGTGATACCAGAGATAATCTGTCTCTGGAATATTAATACTAAGACAATCAAAGGTAATGTCACAATCACAGTGGCTGAACTAAGTAGAAGTTCTGGAACAAAACCTGCGACCCTACCAATCCCTTCGAAAGATGCCATGACAACAGGAATAGTCCAATTTTCTCTTGTTAACAAAAGGGAGGCAAAGAGAAATTCATTCCAAGCTGCAATAAAGACTAATATTCCTGTTGTGAAAACCCCTGGAATTGCTAAAGGTAGTATCACCTTCCTAAATACTTGAAAATTACTTGCCCCATCGACTCTAGCAGCTTTGATGAGCTCTGAAGGAATTTCTTCAAAGAAATTCTGTAATAAGAAGAGTGTTAGTGGAAGATTAAACGTTAAGTAAGGTATAAGAATACCAGGAAGAGTATTGAGCATTTTGATGCCAAAAGCGTCATTAAGATAGATATATTCAAGATATAATGGTACTAGAATAACCAATGCTGGAAACATTGTCATTGATAAAATTGCAGCTAATATAACACGCTTGGCTGTGAACTCAAATCTTGCAATGACGTAACCTCCAAAAGCTCCTGTTAGTACACAAAGAACTGTTGTAAGAGAAGCTAAAACCAATGAATTGAAAATATTTTCATGAAAAGGATATAAATCGAATATATCTGTATAATTCTCAAGTGTAGGGTGGGCTGGGAGATATTCTACAAGACCAGTCTGAAATGCTTTGTTCTGTAGACTTAGTGATAAAGCCCAAAAGAATGGAAACACACAATAAAAGATAATTGCAACTACGAGCATATAGAATATAAAGGAACCAAACGATCCATTTAATTCCCAAACCCAATTTCGTTCCCCCTTCCAAATAACTTGACTGAAATAAAGTGCAACATAACCAAAGAAAAGGCCTAGTAACAAGTTTCCTCCAAAATAAGGCAAATCTGCCATTCTTATGAACCAATAGATAGCATACAAAATCCATTGAAAACAAATCCCTACAGAAGCAATGATTATACCTATTTGAGGATTTAATAATCGAGGTGGTTCCTTTCGGAGAAGGAAGAAGACCATAGGTAAAACCACAAAAATAGCTCCACCAGTACCAAGTATTATAAAGGGTGCAAACCATATAAACATCAACAGAAATAACCAAGCGTTTTCATTCTGAAGATATGTAGCTACTCCTGTATCAGGATCTATTAGAATTGGTGTTAATCCAGCCATTTGGTCATATGTTCGAAATACTGTTGAAAGCTGGATACCATGAGCAAAATAGCGTGAATTATCGGAGGGAAACCTAAGGAAATATACATCATTGAAGATTCCTAGCAAACCCAATAGTGGTAGTAACACAGTTAGGGATAAAAACACAACTACTAAAGCAATTGAAATAATAACACCTGTTAATTGTTTCTTATCCATTTCTTGTTTTTCTACGTTTACCATTATCTGTCACCTCGTCGTCGTGTCAGCCACATAAAGAATATAACGAAAATAATAATGTTAAGAAAAGTAAAAATTGCGATAGTTGACGCAGCACCATATAAACCATCACTGTGTTTATTCACAGCCAATTTCGTTATACTGGCGATCGAATCGCTCGAAAAAACTGCGAGTATATCATAAACACGAAATGCATCAATACAACGGAATATTAGGGCTGTCCCAATTCCAGGAACAATCAAAGGCATTGTGACTTCACGAAAACTTTGCCACTTAGAAGCACCATCCACTTCTGCTGCTTTATAAAGATCCTGAGGTATTGTTTGAAGATCAGCCAATATTAATAACGCCATAAAAGGTGTGGTCTTCCAAATATCAACAATAAATACAATGAAAAAATCACTAGGAAACTTTAGTGTGGCAAAACTCAGTAATCCTCCAGAATAAAACATATTTTGAGGTAAAACTAATATTATTCCAGTAATAACCATCAACACTACTAAAATGACTTCTGACCGATTATCTAGAAAATTAAAAGTTCTATGATAGACCTTCGGAAGCCATGCATAGATTATTACTCCTAGTGAGATTGGAAAGATAAATAAGGAAGAAAACCATAATATACTTAGTGGGGCATAAAGTCCCAATCCTTCAAATATTATTGGATCATCATACATTCCTAAACGAATGAAAATATCATTGATAACACCCTTCTCGTTTCCTAAGAATAATAATTGCCAAATTTTTGCATTTACAATTGTTGGGATAGCACATGGTACAAGAACAGCAGCTCGTACAATACCTCGTCCCCTGAACTTTTTATTTAGAAGTAAGGCAACTACCAAGCCAAGGATTAATTCGAAGAATACAGTGACAATAGTGAAAATCAATGTATTGATATAATAACGAAAGAAGTCTCTAAACGGCGGATTTTCAGAAAGTAAGGCAAAATAATTGCCTAAACCAACAAAAGTATTAGGTCCAATCGTATTAAACTCTGGATTAGTTACATCCAAATGAAAAAATGTTATGAAGAAACCATATAAAAGGGGAAAGAGAATACCAATGAAGAACACAAGTCCTGCAGGAATTAACATCATCATAATGAATGTTGCATCATCGGGAGGGCCAAAAAGACCTTTGATTTTCCCCCATAAACCTGGTTTATGTACCCGCAATTTTTACCTAACACTCCTTGTACATTATAGAATAATCATGATAGAATTATGTTGAACTAATTTAAATTAATAATAATTTTTCCAAAAAATAAAAAAAAATAAGAAAAAGGATGAATTTATCTTTTCCTCTTTCTAATGATGGTCAGAACACCAGTACCGAAGATCGCAAGAATGAATAGCTCTGGGATTCCAGCAGGTTTCTCACCTGCGGCAAGAACATCGTTAACTGCTTCATCCATTTTTGCTGTCGCTTCGTTAAGATTGAGAGCTCCCGCGAGATAACCGTGCATAGGAGACCAAATAGCTTTACTCATGGCTGGATAATCAGGGTGGACTGGGCGTGGAAGAGCTTTTTCAAAGACTGGGAATAGCTCGTTCACATATGCTTGGTCACTAGCTAGAACATCTGCATCATCATAGACGTCTATCCTTGTGGGAATTTGGCCACCGTTAAGGAGATAGTATTCTTGCTGGTCTGCATCAGTTAACCATTTCATGAATTCTTTCGCTTCATCTTTGTTTTCAGAATAGACGTTCAGTCCAAGTTGCCATCCACCTAAACAGCTGGTCCTTGGCTCATCGACAGTTGCATCTTTTGGTGGCATGGGATTGACACCAAATAGCTTTTTGTCACCTGCTAGGAATGTGCCATATGAACCAGTAGGATCAGTCCCGTTGAGGAATATGTTATCCATGCTCAAGCGGTAACAATAAGGCCAGTTCCTATGGAAAATGGCATTACCAGCATTCCAAATTGCTCGACTTGTCTCTTCGTGAGTTGTAAGAACTACATCAGGAGAAGCTTGTACTGTTCTACCAGCTGCGTGAGATTTCGTAATATTTTCTGACGTAAACAAAGATTTCATAAATTCTAATGTATCCCTGACATTTGTGTTATTGAAATCTGGTTCATCGTTTTCATCCAGGAATGAATATGTCCCTGTTCCACCGAGGTATTCCATGAAGTCACAAATCATCCCTTCGTATTCACGTCCTTGCCAGACAAAGCCTTCGAGAATGCCATCAGTGCCATTGAAGGTTGCTACAAGATCGTCATCTGCTAGCATCCAGAGCGTCCAGTCTCGAAGTTCCTTCCATGTTGCTGGAGGTTCATTTCGAGGAATAATATCATTATCAGAAGCGTATTCAAGAATGTCTGCTCGATAGAAAAGCATAGCTGAATCATGGAACCATGGAACGCCATATTGATGGCCTTGATATGTGCCCGCTAAAATTGGTGCTTCAAGATATTCGCTTGTTTCGTAACCAGAACCTACAAACAGGTCATCTACTGGCTCAAGCCAGCCTGCTGCGGTAAATTCGGGAGGCCAGATAACGTCCATACTGATAATATCGATACTATCATCTTTTGCCGAAAGTTTTGTAACATAGGTATCGTGTTGGTTCTGGGTCTCCCAGGTACTTTCCAACAGTTTAACTGTGAAACCCTTATCAAGATCGTTAAATTCTGCAACCATGTCTGAGAGAGCATCGGTGGTTTGCACACCAGTGGAAATAACGACCTCAACCGCCTCGGTTTTGGCTGAAATATTGGAAACATTGACAAAAGGAATAGCAAGACTAATAATGAATACACTAAGGATTAATATCTTCTTAGAATGTTTCATCACTTTTCACTTTTTCATTTTCTTGAATCCAATTAGAAAAAATATTAGTTTTTACTACTTTCAGTAGTTATTTTTCAGAATTGGATTAAGTTATCTAGGCCTTTTAGAAACTTAAAAACTTTTCTAAGAATAGAAATTTAGCACTTCTGAGGTTCATACGTAAGATATTTATAATGATTTGCGATAAAAAAGAGTTTAATCAGTGGCCATGATCGATGACGATAGAATTTGCAGTGATATCTTCGATAGAAGCTAACATCCCGCCTACTGACCATTCTTTACCGTTTGAGTTTACTATTATCGAGAAAGTTCCAGTACCCCAATTTTTTTCAGTACGAATTACTTTTCCTTTCAGGTTCTTCCTCTTACCCGAATTTATGAGTACTCCATCTACTTCAACATATGGAATATGATTCTGTTGTAAAAGAAATTCAACCTCGTCAATTGCAGTCTGGATATTAACTGTAGTCAGAGGATATTGGCGTTGGAGTTCTTTATTATAAATATTAGTTAGAGATCTTCCAATATGCCAATTTGAAAAGAAGAAATGGTCGATTAAGGTGTGTATGACTTCAAGATTCTCAATTTCTTGGCCTATAGCCATGTTTCGTGTCCATTGTAAAGCTCTTTGTCTATCTGAAACAATATATCCCATTGAGAATGCACGACGATATCTGATTTTAAAGAATTTAACCCAATCTAATATGTCTTCAACATGGTTATCTTTTTCTGATTTGGTGATTATTGAGACAAGGATTCCTTTTTGTTTTTGAATTGATTTTAGTGATGAAATAATTTTCTTAAGAAAGTATATTTCACCTGCAATTAATATTTCATACTGGGCTTGTTTAATCACTCTTTTAGCTGCTCTTACGATATATTCTTTGCTAGAAATTTCCCAAATCCCACCATATGACGGTTCTTCTTTTACCATCAAAGCCTCCAGTTGTGTTAGTGCATGATCCTTAGCATATAAGAAAAAGGTCATTAAATTATTCAATCCCTCTTTTGGGGGGATTGCTCGAAATATTCTAGAGCGTCTCTTTGCCTTCCCAGTCGTACATTCTTCCACAAGTCCATATTTCACTAAAGATCCGAGTACATCATAAGCTCGTGGTTGAGGAATGCCAGTTCTTGCTCCACTACCTGCTAATTGAGAGATTGTTTTAGGACTATTCCCAACTAAAGCTACATAGGCTTGAATTTCATATTTTGTCAAGCCTAACCTCCGAAGTAGAGCATAAAGTTGCCAATCAACTTGTGGAAGGTCAAGAATTTTGAAAGATTTTATTTTTCGTTCGATTTCAATTAGAGTTTCTTCCAATTCCTTAATAGCAGTATCAGATTCCTTTTCGGTCATATTAGAGGATCCTCAGATATTAAATGCAATGGTTATAAGAACTTATAATTTATACTATTGACAATAGTAAAAAAGATTTTCGTATCGCGAAATATATCCAAGAAAAAAAAGTAAATATCTACAAAATATGTATAAAAATCTAAAAGATATATCTAAAACATTTAAAAACGAAGAGGAAACTAAACTGGCAATAACTAATTTAAAATGGTGGAGAAAAGCAGTTATTTACCAAATATATCCGAGAAGTTTTATGGATGAAAATAATGATGGTTTAGGTGATTTAAAGGGAATAATATCAAAATTAGATTATTTAAAATGGCTCGGAATAGATGCTATATGGCTTTCACCATTTTATCCGTCCCCTATGGAAGATTTTGGATATGATGTATCGAATTATGTTAATGTTCATCCAATCTTTGGATCACTCGATGACTTCGACGAATTAATTGAAAAAATCCACAAATTAGGATTGCGGGTAATTGTTGACTTTGTCCCAAATCACAGTTCAAAAGAACATCCCTGGTTTAAGGAATCAAGTTCTTTACGTAATAATCCTAAACGAGATTGGTATGTTTGGCGAGATCCTAGTAATGATGGAGGGCCTCCAAATAATTGGATTTGTGTTCCAGGGGGGTCAGCTTGGACATGGGATGAAGATACAAAGCAATATTATTTGCACAGCTTCTTATCCTGTCAACCTGATTTAAATTGGAGGAACCCCAAACTCTCTGAAGCGATGCTCGATGTTTTACGGTTCTGGTTGGATCGTAATGTCGATGGTTTTCGTGTCGATATGATTAGTTGGTTATCAAAAGATCCTGAATTTCGTGATGATCCTTTAAATCCTAATTTTAATCCTAAAACTGATTATGGGTACATGAAATTAGATCATAAATATAGCAAAGACGGACCAGAACTATTTGACATTTTATCCAAGATCTCTGAAGTTTTGGATGAATACAACGGTGATCAAATCTTAATCGGAGAAGCTGATTATTATCTCTCACTTAAAAAACTTAATCAATATCATCAAAGCGGGATAGATGTTCCAGCAAATTTTAGGTTGGTGTATCTACCTTGGCAACCTTCAATATTATCTGAGTTTATAAAGCAGTATGAGAAAGAAGTTACTCTTCATACGAATTACCAACTTGGTAATCATGACCACTCTCGAATTGCTAGTCGGGTTGGTCTTGATCAGGCACGAGTGGCTGCAATGCTGCTCTTTACTCTTCAAGGGACATTATTTGTTTATTATGGTGAAGAATTAGGTATGGAAAACGTTAATATTCCTTCTGATAGAATGAAAGACCCCTGGGAGAAATTTGAATCAGGAAAAGGAAGAGATCCTGAAAGAACCCCTTTTCAATGGACTTCTAATAAGAATGCAGGATTTAGTAAAAAAACGCCATGGTTGCCTATAGCGAATAATTTTCATTTGATTAATGTTGAAAAACAAAAGGAAGATCCTAAATCTTTTCTGTCCTTATATCGTCAACTTATCAGTATAAGAGCGAAAAATCCAAGTTTGGCTCTTGGAAACTTTCAATTGGTAAAAAATGTTCCTAGTGAATGTTTTGTTTATCAGAGATCATTAGATCAAACAACTTTCATTATTGCTCTCAATTTTTCTGATATTACTCAAGAATTTACAATTCAAGATCTTACTGGTAGTGATATTATGCTTTCTACTTATATGGATAGAAAAGGGCTAATAACTACCAATAAAATTGCACTACGGGGAAATGAGGGGTGTCTAATTTCGAAATAAACAATGAAGATGGAAAACTTATCTGCTGGGTTTGTTAATGAGTGAATCATATTTAGAAAGAATGGGTGATAATCCACTAGTAATTGGTATACTGATATTTGATGCTGTAGCGTCTCTTCTTACATTAATAAATCCAACAGGATTAATTTTTGTTGGAGATTTTTATATTGCCCTTGGAATGGTGGTGGGAAGTATTATCATCTTGCGTAACTATAAGAAAATGAATTCTAAAGACATCATCAAATCTCTGTTATTATTAACAGTTTTTGGGGGAATAGCTGTTGCAATATCATTGACTCTCTTATTATATCTACTGGGATTAGCAGCAGGATTATTGATTCCTTTCTTTGATCTATTGATAACGTATATTCGTATTTCTGTCTCTATTGCAATAGTAATAGGTATTTTAGTAGCTGTTGCATTTTTTTCCTCAATCAAGCTCACTGATCTCTTAGATAAGGAGAAAAACAGTCAAAGTTGATCATTTATGAATAAATTTAGCTTTGATGCGATTATCTTTGATTTAGACGGAGTCGTTACTCAAACCGCTTCCTTACACAGTAAAGCTTGGAAAAAAATGTTTGAGGAATTCTTAACCAACAGAGAAGAAGAAGAATTTAAGGAATTTACACAAAACGATTACTTGAGCTATGTTGATGGAAAACCTAGATATGAAGGAGTAAAATCATTCTTAGAGTCTCGTAGAATTCACATTCCTTATGGAGATCCTACAAATTCGCCAAATGAGAAAACAATTTGTGGTTTAGGAAATAGAAAGAATCAACTATTCAATGAACTGCTTCATCATGGAAAAGTGGAAGTTTTTACCTCCACGATAGATTTCATCAAGGAGCTTAAAGTAAACAACATCAAAATAGGCGTTGCATCCTCCAGTAAGAACTGTAAAGCAATTTTAGAAGCAGCCGAATTAATTCATTTATTTGATACTCGAGTTGATGGAATTATATCAAGTGAGCTCGGATTAAAAGGGAAACCTCACCCAGACATCTTTTTAACCGCTTGTAATAACCTTGGTGTGCATTATGATAAAGCTGTTGTTGTTGAAGATGCTGTTTCGGGGGTTCAAGCAGGTAAAGAAGGACATTTTGGATTAGTATTAGGTGTTGCTCGAGAAAAGAATCAACGTGAACTCAAGAATAATGGTGCTGATATTGTTGTCGAGGATATTGGAGAGATAACCATTGATGACATACAAAAGTGGTTTTCCAAAGGCCTTGAGGAAGAAAAATGGATCTTGTCCTATTATGATTACAAAAGAAATCTAGAAAAAACACGTGAAGCTCTCTTAACAATAGGGAACGGATATTTCGGCACGAGGGGAGCAATGGAAGAATTTAACTCGAATAATGTCCATTATCCTGGAACATACATTGCAGGAGTATACAATGAATTAGCATCGCATATGGCTGGGAGGGCTGTTGTTAACGAAGATCTTGTTAACTGCCCTAATTGGTCATTTATTACCTTCAGACTAGGAGAAAAAGAATGGTTTAGTCTAGAAACATTTGAAATAAAAACAATTTCAAGAAAATTAGATTTAAAAAGGGGGATATTATATAAAAAGTTACATGTGATAGACCATCAAGGACGGGAAACATTAATTGAATCATCAAGACTAGCAAGTATGGCTAATCCTCATTTAGCATGTTTAAGGTATAATATTACTCCTTTGAACTATTCATCTACTATAAAGATCAAAACCTCACTAAATGGTGCAATCATAAATGCGGGAGTCGATCGCTATAAAGGTTTGAACTCCAAACATTTGAAACCAGTTCAGTATTCTGGTGAGGAAAATTTCCTCTATCTTCTTGTTGAAACGACCCAATCTAAGATTCAGATTACCACAGTTTCTAAATTAATTTTTTCAGAAGATGATAAGATAATACTTCCCGAGATGACGTTTTCAAGTGAATCTGCAGGAAGAATCGACTCCTATGTTACACTAGAAGCTAAACTGGGAAAAACAATCAACATTGATAAGATTGTAGCAATTCATACCTCGAAAGATTCCGATTTAGACGAGACAGTCCCTCTATTAGAAGCAGGTAAAAATACTATCCAGGAACAAGACTTTGATCAAATTTTGTTGGAAAGTATCAAATCATGGGCTCAAATTTGGAAGAGGATTGATATTAGATTAGAGGGAGATAGGTTTGTACAAACCTTACTTCGATTGCATCAATATCATTTAATGATTACAGCTTCTCCCCATAATGAAAAAATTGACGCAGGTATTCCTGCCAGAGGATTACATGGAGAAGCATACAGAGGCCACATTTTTTGGGACACAGTTTTCATCCTCCCCTTTTATCTGATGCATTTCCCGCAAATTGCTAGATCTGCGCTCCTTTATAGATATAGAAGATTAAATCAAGCTCGAGAATACGCCAAGAAAAATGGGTATGAAGGAGCTATGTTCCCATGGCAAAGTAGTCTTACTGGAAAAGAGGAAACCCCTAAATTTCACTTAAATCCATTATCTGGGAAGTGGGGACCTGATTATAGTTCACTCCAGAGACACGTCTCATTAGCTATAGCTTATAATGTTTGGAACTATTTCTGGGTTACAGATGATACAGAATTCATGGTGACTTATGGAGCGGAGCTATTACTGGAAATTTGTAGGTTCTGGGCAAGTAAAGCGGATCTAAATGATCAAGGTGTCTATGAAATTAGAAAAGTTATGGGGCCAGACGAATTTCATGAAATGTTTCCCGATTCTTCTGAAGAAGGTCTAAAGGACAATTTTTATACAAATTTAATGGTTGTATGGACATTTCAAAGAGCTTTTGATATACTTGAAATTCTAAATGAGATAGAAAATGAACAAATAAGAAAAAAATTAAACCTAACTGATTTAGAACTCGTCAAATGGAAAGATATTACGGAACAAATTAATTTAATACTATCAGAGGAAGGAGTATTTGCTCAATTTAATGGGTATTTCAATTTGAAAGAGTTGGATTGGGAGACTTATAGGAAGAGATACGGTAATATTCGCAGAATGGATCGAATCTTAAAAGTAGAAGGGAAATCTCCGGATGCATTCAAAGTTGCTAAACAGGCCGATGTCCTAATGACCTTTTATCTACTCAATCCCTCGGAGGTGAGGCATCTAGTTGAGCAGCTTGGGTATTCTATTAGAGAAGATTTTTTGAGAGTGAATTATGATTTTTATGCAAATCGAACTTCCCATGGATCAACCCTAAGTAAGGTTGTTCATTCACATCTATTAAACTTACTTGGTAGGTACGAGGAGGCGTACCAATATTATTTAGATGCCTTAAAAAGCGATTATATAGATATTCAAGGAGGTACGACGGGGGAGGGTATTCATACTGGGGTCATGGCTGGAACAGTTTTGTTACCTATGTTTTCTTATGTAGGATTAGATCTAAAATCAAATAAAGTACATTTAAGTCCAACCTTACCAAAAGATTGGAGAAGAATAAGATTTAGCTTTGATTTTAAGGGAGCTACTTATTTTCTCGATGTAACTCATGAAAAGGTAAAACTTAGAGTAACAAGCAATAAAAAGAAAGAAGTAAGGATTAATATCTATGATTCAACAATATCTGTTCAAGCACAAATCCCTGGCGAAATCGGGGGATGGAGCGAATATTCTATTAACAAAGAAAATAGAGTGATTACTTTATGTTGAATGATGTACTCTTAATAACTGACAAGCATAAGAAGGCTGCAGTACAAATAGTAGAGAGAATGGGGGACTTAAACAAACTTGAAAAATATAGTATAGCCATTAGTGGGGAATCAGGTTCTGGAAAAAGTGAGGTGGCGCATATGGTGGCTAAATTGTTAAAAAAACAAGGGGTGTATGCTAAAATATTGCATACAGATAATTATTATAAGATTCCACCTGTTGAACGAAGTCAATGGAGGCAAAAACATGGAATCCAGAGTATTGGTTATACAGAACTTGATTGGGATTTAATTAATAGTCATATTCAGGATTTTATGGAGAATCAGGAATCAACAATGCCCTGCATTGATCTACTAACTGATCAGGTTGATAAATTAATCACAAATTTTGAAGGAATTTCTGTTCTTATATTAGATGGGTTATATTGTCTCAAAGCAGATGTTGATCTAAAAATTTTCATAGATTTAACTTATCATGATACAAAAATGGCACAGGTTGTTCGAGGGAAGGAAACATTAAACGAGAACAGACTTAAAGTGCTAAAAAGAGAGCATGAGGTGATACAATCATTCCGACCAGAAGCGCATATATTGATAACAAAAGAATTTAATGCTGTTGACAATAAATAGTATTAGGTCAGCGTTGTTAATTAAAGCTAGAGTAATGATTGCCCTTATTGATTTGTCTCAATATAGAATTACGTATGAAAAACATCTAAAACTAGTTAGAGAAACATACAATCATCAGGAGGATACTGAATCTTCGTTGATTTCTTATTATTCTTTCAAGACAAAGTATAAATAGGTGGAAATAGTAACTAGAAATAAGAAATTAGTCGAATATAAGTAATGGCCTTAAATATGGAGAAAAAGACACTACAGCAGATATTATTAGTGTTTGGTATGCTATTTGGATTCCTAATCTTTGGTTCTTTACCGTATCAAAATGTAATCCAAATCTTTCTGTTTTTTAGCTTTTTTGTTCTTTATGAAATTATCTTAGGTATTCTAGTATTATATACATTCGACATCACTAAGCTAATAGAGTATTCACAAAACCATCCATCTGTAAAAACCGGGATCATTTTAGTATCATTTAGATTGCATAGGAAATAAAAAAAATGACGCGAAAAAAGATCCTTTTAGTGTTAGGTATGTTATTTGGACTATTAGCCTTTGTTTCTGTTCCATATCACAGTATTCTACAAATTTATTTGTCTTATAGTATTTTTATTCTCTTTGAAATTATCATGGGTATTATATTATTATATTCCTTTGATACTACCAAGGTAACAGAGTATTCAAAGAGCCATCCTTCTTTTAAAACTGGGATTAACTTACTGTTAGAAAGTTTTCGACGAACTTAAGGATTAGAAACCAACGACGTAAGAAGATGGATTACATCAATTATTAATCATTATCAAATTATGATTATGAACTTTTGATAAAGTTCGTGTGAACGTTCGTACGAAGTGGTTATAATGCGGATACATTACAGATACATGAAAAATGTGACAATCATTATACTTTCAAACCTAGCTTAATCTTTATCCCCGCTTTGAGTGCTTTTACGGGTCCTAATTTCTTGATCATGATTTTTGTGTAAAGAGATTGTTGATCTTCAGGTGGAATAGTAAGCTGGTGCTTTTCTCTTAGTTTAATTGCTTCGTTTGGGCATTTAGTGACACATAGCCCGCAACCTATGCAACGGTCCAAATTTACATAAGCCTTTTCCTCCTTTATAACCAGGGCTTCCATTTGACATCGTTTTTGGCAGCTACCACAACCTTTACATCTGTTTAGGTCAATTTTTATATAATAATTTGATGAAAAAAGTTCTGCTGGCTTGGAATATGTTTTTGCCATGGTCAGTACTCCGCAACAATCTCCACAACAACAACAAATAAAGTTAGGCTGTTGTGTGTTCCCGGGTTGGATCACTAAACCTGCTTCTTCTGCTTGGTATAAAATTTGTAACACATCAGCCTTTGAAACTGGCCTACTAATGTTAAATCTCCTGAAATAGGAAGTAGGATTGGGAAAGAGAATGCAGGTTTCCCGGATTTCCGTGACTTGGCAGCTCTGATCGATAAGATCCTTCCCCTGTCTACAAATGCAATTCATGACAGAAAATTCCCCCTCTGTTCGTCGAATAATAGCTCGAATATCGTCATAGCTGGCAATTGGACGACTAGAAGGGAGGCTTTTGTCTACTGGAATGGGTCGCAATTGCGGTATCTTAGTTTTATGAAATTCGGCATTGAAGCCTGCATAAAGATATTCTTCACAATCTTGATAGAATTCTTTCGAAATTCGATTCACTTGATATTCGTACATACCGATTGCAAATTGAAGATAGCTGTATAATTTCTTCCCATTCTTAATCCGAGATCCAATTGCTCCCTTTTTGACCAATTTATCTAAGATTCTTTCCAATTCCTCAACAGAAATGGACACATTCGTCTTTTTGACACGTTTATAGATTTTATCAATGGATTCGTGAATGATATTCAGATGTAAAGCAATATGGGCTTCCTCTGGCGTGAACAATTGTTTTAATATGCGGAGTTCGACACCTGATTCTGTAGCAGGAAAACCAATAGGCATTTTGTCTAATTGCTTCCGTAAATCAACGTAAACATCATCTTTTGCTGTCAACAGGCTTCACTATTTAATTAACTCTTTAGTAGTCTTCAGAAGGACACCCTGTTCTTTTAATCTCATGTGCCATTTTTTAATAATCTCTGGAGCAGGTTCACTAAAAGTACTATGAGCATCAGTAGCTAAGATTACTTTGAAATCCAGTTCCCTTGCCCCAATACAAGTTGCACTTACACAATTATCTGTTAATGTCCCAACGATGATCAATTGTTCTAATCCTCTCGTCTCAAGTTCCTTCTTAAAATTTGTTTGTTCAAATGTGTTGGGGTGACGTTTATGAATAAGGAGGTCGTTTTTCTCCTTTTGGAGTCGGTGATGTAGTTGCCATTCGTTTGATCCTTTTACTAGTGTACTCTCGTTACTGTGTTGAATGTATATTACAGGAATATTGATCGAACGGGCATAGTTCTCTAAACTATTGATGTTATTTAGTAAATCTTGCTCCTTAAAAATAGGGGTCTTCCGTTGAAATAGCCCTGTTTGAACATCAATAACTATTAATGCCGAATTATTCCACTTCATGATCGAAGCAATATTTCAATGAAACTTAATAGTATTACGGAATTGGCACTCCTTCAAGTTGGGGAAATATACTATTTAACTTGCATTCTACCATAAATGCTGAGAACACCCTCCAACCAACCTATATTAGTACTTACAACCCAAATTATGCTTAAAATAGCCCATAAATCCATTAATGTCACAATGATCAATAGAAAAATAAAATTGATTAAACTCACACCAGCTCCCACCCTACAATGAATTTTCCGAGTGTCATACGGTTTCTATAAATGAGAATAGCACCAAAAATCGCTGAAAATCCTCCAAAAGCCCCAAAAAACGCGAATACCAAAACAAAAACGCGAATAATCCAAACTAAGGTCGTGTCACTCACTAAAAAATAATCAATAATAAAATTATCAATTGCTCCAACGATTCCAGGGCCAGTCCAGTCCCTACTCCTCCCCAAATCATCATGATTCCCGAAATAAACCAGTATCCAGAAAGGTTTTGTGTTATTTCTCTTTCTCGTTCTTGGCATTGTATACAAGCTACAACAGTTTGATTGAAGACTTGAGAGTGATATAAAGTTTCTGTGGATGTGTATTAAATTTTCACACAATTACTATTATTTCTCTTTATAGGATGAGGTTCTCTTGGATTTTGAAGACCTTGAAGTGAAATGTGATGTATTAATTATTGGAGCAGGAATTGCTGGCTTATCCTTTGCTCTTAAAGTGGCCAAATTGGGGGATGTGGTGATTTTAACCAAGACTAAGATGGCTGACTGTGCGACTGCGTTAGCTCAAGGTGGCATCGCTTCAGTTTTTAGATCAGAAGATTCTTTTAAAGCTCACTTACAGGATACAGTAGCAGTTGGAGAAGGACTTTGTCATCAGGATATCGCCCGACAGGTCATATCAGCTGCACCTAAACGTATTCAAGAGCTGGCTTCATGGGGGGTACGATTTTCAAGAAATAAAAAGGGTGATTTTGACCTTGGATTAGAGGCTGGTCATTCATATCGTCGTATAGTCCACGCTAAAGACATTACTGGCGCCGAAATTCACAGAGCGCTCTGTGTGGCTGTGAGTCATGAGCCACAGGTGAAAATACTTGAAGAACACATTGCTATCAACTTGAAGATCCGTGCTGGACGATGTTTAGGTGCTTACGTTTTAGATAAAACCCGAGATCAAGTTAAAAACTTCTCTGCAAGAGTCACGATCCTTGCAACAGGCGGATTAGGAAAAGCCTTCTTATTTACTAGCAATCCTGATGTTTCAAGTGGAGATGGGGTGGCCATGGCTTATCGAGCTGGTGCAACTATTATGAATATGGAGTTCATCCAGTTTCATCCTACTCTTCTCTATCATCCTTATGCAAAATCCTTCTTGATCTCAGAAGCTCTCCGTGGTGAAGGTGCACGATTGATAGATAGAAATGGTAAGTGTTTTATGGAAGCTTATGACTCTCGCTTAGAATTAGCTCCTCGGGATATCGTTGCTCGGGCTATTGACTCAGAATTAAAACGTACAGGTGTTAATCATCTATTCTTAGATATTTCTTTTCTAGAACCTTCTTTCATAAAAAGCAGATTTCCTGGGATTTACGAGAAGTGTCTTTCCTTTGGTATTGATATCACGAGAGAAGCCATCCCCATTGTTCCAGCGGCCCATTATTCCATTGGCGGTATTCGCACTACCCTTTCTGGTTTAACTGACGTTCCTGGTCTTCTAGCCATTGGAGAGGTGAGTTGTACAGGATTCCATGGAGCTAATCGTTTAGCTTCAAATTCATTATTAGAAGCTGCCGTTATGGCACATTTTGCAGCTCAATCTTGTAGAGACATACTACAAAAGGACAGACAAATATTATCTTTTTCACCTTGGCATGCAGGAGATGCTGTTGATAGTGATGAATCTGTAGTAGTCAGTCAAAACTGGATGGAAATTCGCTTAATGATGTGGAACTATGTGGGAATCGTAAGATCTGATAAGCGGCTATTAAGGGCAAAACAACGTATTCAGTTGCTACAAAATGAGATTAATCAATATTATTGGGACTTTAAGATGACCTCTGATCTAATAGAGCTTAGAAACCTAGCAGATGTCGCCCAGATGATTATCGATTGTGCTTCTCATCGTAAAGAAAGTCGCGGTGTCCATTACAGTGTTGTTTATCCATATAAACGTAAGACTGTAAAAGATACACTAATGAGAAAATCAGTACTGAGTGATTTACTTACACATTAATATTCAGTATACGGGCAAAAATTAATGAATAAAATGAATAAAAACTATTATTGATTCAAAAAGGCATTACACTTTGAGGAAAATCTATTGTCAATGCAAGAGCTACTCACAAAAGAAAATTACCCGGAGTTATCAGGAACTTGGGATACCCCCTGCATGATTTGTGAACATTTAGAAAAATGTAACATAGGTCAAGAGTTCAATCCTATAGGATGTCCTTGGCTCAATCATTATGTAATGCTTCAAATTAACGATTAATTTTTCTCTAAATCCAAGAAAAATTCAAGCTAAAGATTTTATTTCATTGGAGTTTCAACCTCTTTCATGAAGCTGCTTTTGGTAGAACCGCCTAAACAATTTTGGTTTGTGATGGGAGAGTATCTCCCACCTCCATACAGTCTTCTTATCTTAGCTGCAGTTGTAGAGAAAGAGCTACCAGAAGTTAAGGTTAAAATTATTGATTGTCAAGCTGAGAACATCGATTGGAAAAAGCTAGAGGAGCGGATTCGCAAAGAAAAACCTGATATCGTTGGATCTGGGAGCCATGCTACTTGTAATGCCTACAAGACAGTAAGGACGCTTGATCTTGCCAAACAAATAAACCCAGAAATTATAACAGTCACAGGTGGTTCACATTTCACTGCACTCGATGAAGTAACACTCAGTCAATATCCAAGTATAGATTTAATAATACGCTATGAGGCAGAAAAAGCTCTAGTTGAGTTACTAAGGCATTTTCAGGTGAATGGGTGTACTTTAGATGGATTAGAAAGAGTTCAAGGAATCGCATTTAGAAAAAACGGCGAGTTCCGAAGGACAATTGATTATCCACCTCTTACAAGTGAAGAATTGGAGAATTTCCCTTATCCTGCTTATCATCTCCTTCCAGACATGAACCACTATCACTTCGCTATGATGAGTGATGTTCCGTACATTCTCTTAGAAGGATCACGTGGTTGTACGCATAATTGTACATTTTGCTCTCAAAGTACATTCTATCGAAGACATTGGAGTACGAAATCAGTTAATCGTATTGCTGATGAAATGGAATGGATGTATAATACCTTAAGGAGTCGGTTCTTCTGGTTCACAGACGACAACTTCTGTGGAGGGCGTCCAAAATTAATAGAGGAATTGTGTCAAGAAATGCTTTCGCGTGGCTTAGACGGCAATGAAATTGAATGGTTTGCTCAGATGCGCGTAGATAGCATTATGAGGGTAGGTGAAGGGCTAGGGACAATGAATCGCGCTGGAAATTATTGGCAACTCGTGGGTGGAGAATCCCCTTTTGCTGAAGTCTTAGATTCTTATCAAAAAGGCATTAAAGGCACCGAAACTGTTGACGCAATTAAACTACTGAGAAAGAATAATATCCTTGCCCAATTGATGATCATGCTTGGGCATGAAAATGAGACGCGTGAATCAATCCAAAAAACAATGGTGTGGGCTACCGATGTGGTTAAACCTGATTTTATCATCACGATGTTGGTAACTCCATATCCAGGAACACCATTATATGAAGATCTAAATGCTAAAGGGCGGATTATAGATGATAATTGGACCAATTATGATATGATTCATGCTGTTTGTGATATGAAATATCTTAGCGCCTTGGAATTACAAGAAGAGCTGTATAAAGCATATCGGCATGTTTACGATAGTTGGTCCCGACGCTTCATTGGGATGTTTGCCAAGAATAAGTATAAACGGAGAATTTTTTGGTATTACTTCAAAGCTGGCGTTATTAGTCAGCTCAAAAGATTAATACCATAATTTGATAATCTATCATAAATTATCGTCATTTTAACTATTAATCAATAACATCACTGATTTAGACAATGTAACTACTCTTGGTTTCACTTTTATCTGCTTTTATAGCAACATTATCCTTAATCCCTCTAATCAATCATAAAGGAAGAAAATGACAAAAAGGAGATTATTTTGAATAACTCTGGTCAATCAAAATATCAAGCATTCATACGATTTTTTCCATTATGGTTCGTAATTTGGTATCTTCTAGGAGTAATATATGTGCTAGTCATAACCTTACCATTTATATCAAATTGGAGTATTCAAGAGTCAATAACTAGAGAAGGAACTCTCTTTATGGGTTCATATCATATAGAGAGTGACAGTATAGTAAACACTTTATTTTTGGCAATTTTATGGCCTTTTTTGCTATCAGCTCTTTATACAATAGGATGGATGCTTGCAGGAGAATTTGTTGGATATGGATATGATCCAAGTTCGCCAACAATTCTCATAATTTATTATGTGAAATTAACACTGTATTACCTACCTATATTTTTGATAGGTTTCATCTCTGGTTTAATTGTATTGATTCTTGTAAAATATAGATTTTTAATCACGAGACAAAAGAAAATTGTAATTAATAATTAATCAATATTTAGGTTCATTCTCAACAAAATATTCTTTTAATACTCAGCTAAATTTCCTTCGCGTCGTGCTGCTTGAACTGTATGGCGAAAATACCAAATACCGAGAAGTGGAAGAAAAATTGCAGAAATCATAACAATTACAACCTCAAGCTCAAAGGATAATAATTCAGGTGCTTCTCCAATCATCACTGTTCGAAATAAGTCGACACAATAAGAGAGAGGGATTAGGCGAGAGATCCATTGAATGAATTCAGGAAGAGCTGAGAAAGGGAAGAACATTGCACAGACAATCATTAAGAAAAACTGAAGAAAATTAGTAAAGGTATTCATGGATTCCTTATACTTTAAAGCGAGTCCAGCAAATCCAAATGAAAATCCAAAGCATACAGAAAGGCTGAGAAACATGATTATGATACCTAGTCCCAAATTATAAAGGGGTAATCTACCAAAAACAAATGACATAAAGAAAAAGGTGGCAATTACATTTAATCCAGTCCATACAAGGTTAACAAAGATCCTAGATACTAAGGTGGAGAAGTAACTAATGGGAGTCATGAATAAAGACTCTAAAGTTCCTTGGTATTGTTCTTCTCGTAATGAGTTACCAATATCCCAGAGTGCCGTTGAAAGAAACATGAATAGAATGAAAGAATAAAACATGATCCCCACC
>JBHLPG010000261.1:0-5720 GCA_048939725.1 Promethearchaeota archaeon
ATCTGATCTTACAGAACTTAAACCTGGTCAAATTATTCTTTCGAGAATCTCAGGAATCATCATTGGTGCTAATGCTTTCAGAAATTCTTTTGATTCTCCCCCCTGATCTATAGTAATTACTCGATAGGTTGACCCAGTCATTTTCCGCAATTTCTGGGCTGCAGTAGAAGCGATAAACTTTTTACGAACATTAGCTGCGTATCCGATCCATAAGAAAATTTTTTTCAATGTGTTATCCATTAAGACATAGACAGAATCCTTCTTTAATAGACGAGAGGAGTTTTGATAGGGTTCAAGTTCGCCAGAATCATCTTCGGATATTTGAAAAAGCGTTTTCTCTTCTTTCTCTTCTAACATTTTCACTCAGTTTCAGAATTCGTTTTAATTATTTCGAGATTCAAATTTCAAATTGAAAAAGCGAACTCAAGAAATCCCCCGCATATCTTTCCAGATAAAAAGGTAAAAGGAATGTTCGAAACTTATATACCAATCATATTTTACAGGACTTCTTAATGGGGGTTAATCATGAGTTACACACAGTCTCCTCATTTGGCCGAAAAGGAAATCAAGGCGTTTCTCCAAAAAGTTCGGATTGCTAGAACTCTACGTTAAATAAAAATCGGACAATTCATGCTACACCTGTCTGGTTTCGCTATAAAGATGTTCAAATAATAATTGGCACCCCCGAAATAGGTCGGAAGGCTAGAAATCTTCGAAGGAGTCCTCACGTCACCCTGCTCCTGAGGGGAGGCACATCATACTGCCTATGATAAAAGTGAAACACACAACAATCATACGTAATCCTCTTGTAGTCATATTACTTACACCTCGTTGATCAAACAGTGGTTTCTTCTTGTATTTTACTTATTTTCCATTTAATATGCTAATACATTCAATTTTCTCAATCAAAAAACACATTGATGGTATTTATTTCAGCTATTTAAACTTCCCCTCCGTTTTTTGTCGTCTAATGTTAGTACTGAACAGGAGTGAATGGTTCAAGAGATACTATGATGAGGATTTATCTTCAGCCAATCCATAAAAACTTCTTTACCCACTTGAGGAGTAGCATATTAACTCTTCAAAAATGATCAGAGAGGTCATATCATGGTATTTGAGAGGATTGTATTGAATGGGCTCTTTTATACCACCGTAAGTACTCTCTATCTCTTGCTTCTCATGATTACTCTCAATCCTCGGATCTGGGGGTATCAGGATTATCCTGAGAAAATCAAGGCGAAAGTCCCCAGGCAAACTCGACGAGAACGGGGTGTCGCGGGGTTGGTGGGTCTTCCCTGGTTCATCTTCCTTGTAGCATATCCGGTGATTTCTACCCTTTTCTTGAAAACTGAGTTTGAGGGTGCCCTTCCCTTCATGGTGGCCTTTTTAAACATCTTTTTCATGGTGTTTTTGTTCTTTCTTGCAGATTTAGTCATTCTCGATTGGTTCCTTATCAGTAAAATTACCCCCAGGTTCGTAATTATTGACGGGACTACTCCTGACGACTATAAAGATTTTTCTCATCATTATAAAGGTCATCTTCTTGCTGCTCTTCCTCTCCTCGTGATTTGTGTGGTATTTGCCTCAATTATTGTATTTTTTATCCACTTCTAACATGATTTTCTTCGGGGATTGAGCAGACCGCTAAATAGTAAAACGCGACTGATATTAATCCCATCCCTCCTAAGATGAATGCGGTGACTGAGAATCCGAAATTCTTTATTAAAGATGCTCCAATAATTACTCCTGGTGCGGTTATTATCAATAATAAAGTTGGTATTAGGGAATAGATGGAATTTCGATTACGATCTGGTACATAATCTAAAAAGAGTTGTTGAGCAATAATATTACCAATTTGGTAAAAGAACCAAATTGCGGAATAATTTATGATTAAAATTGTGATTGCTAGTGGGTTAAACGTGTTATTCTCTATTGGAAAGAACAGCGTTAAGAGTGCAATCCCCCAAAAGAAAAATACTGTGTCTACGAGCCGTAACCAAGGGACTCGGGTAATATTTACTTTTGTTGCGATTTTTGCAGCATAATATGTTAAAACCGTGCCTATTGCTAAAATGATAAATCGTAGAATTCCTACTCCGCCATCAGATCCTGTGTAGCCAAAGTAGACTGGAAATAATATCAGTTCATACCAAATTATAGCCAATCCTTCCCCTATGCACAGGCCAATTATGAATAGTAATAAGATTCTACTTGTGAGTACAAACTGAATTCCCTCTCTTAGCAGGCTAAAGTAACTCCGAAATGATTTTTTTGGTCGTTCAATTCCAGGAAAGTCTCTAATAATCGAGAAAAACAGGATAGCTGTTAATACCCAGCCTATGACTTGAATTACAAAGACAGCTCTGCGGAAAAAAATCGTGGCGTAGATTCCTCCGAATACCGTGGCAATTCCATGGAGAATAGTCCCAAGCATCATTCTTCGTCCTATGAAGAACTTGTAGATCTCTCTGTGAGGATCAGCTTCATTAGCTGCCAATTTGTAGTTATTATCGAGCCAGGTTTCTATTGCTCCTGACTGTTGTGAAACTGCGATTGCTCTGAGGACATAGACAATTAACAAACTCGGAAAGGAATCAGCTATTACCAGAACACTGAAAGCTAAAGCCTCTAAGGAGTAACCAATCAAAAGAATCCATCGTTGGCCTATCCAATCCCCTATCACACCCGATGGATAATCGAGAACTGCCTGTATAAGAAAGCTTATCGCTATCAATATTCCTAATTGTTCAATACCCACCATATCAATAACAAATAGGACATAAAAAGCGGCCGAAAGATTCCACACCACGTCTAATAAGGCAAATGAGCCAACAGTTTTCAAAAGTAACTGTTGTGCAGATTGAGGTAAGGGATCAATACCAAAAAAAGATTTCAATGCCCTTACTACCATTTTTAATCGCTGAGGAGTAACTCAAACACTTTCATATACATATGTTTAATGGTAATCTCTGAAGCGAAGGATTTAGACTATACTTGTTGTTATTCAAATTGGTTGGGCAAAATCATGGTATATGACTTACAAGAAGCAATTGACATTCTATCTCGTACCCCTCACGTCTTACAAGCGTTATTGAGCGGTCTTCCTGACAGTTGGGTTAATTTTCACAAACATAACCAGGCTTTTTCTCCCTCAGAGGTCGTTGGCCACCTCATTGCTGGAGAACAGACTGATTGGATTCCTCGCATGCGGATTATGCTTGCCTCAGAAGGTTCGAAAGAATTTTCTCCCTTTGACAGGGAGAGTTTTGATGAGGGCTTAGGCCTTGAAGAGCGACTGGTTCAATTTTCAGCTCTTCGTGCTCAGAATCTTGAGACTTTAAAAGAGTCTGTAACTGTTGATGATCTTCCAAAAACGGGTATTCATCCTGAATTTGGAAAAGTCACTTTACAACAACATTTAGCCACCTGGGTTGTTCATGATTTGACCCATATATTCCAAATCATTGAGGCTTTAGCCTTACGGTATAAGGATGTCGTTGGTCCTTGGACTCAGTATTTACGAGTTCTTAATATTTAATTTGGATTGAGTACTTTCTGGAGCTTATTTCTTGGTTGAAATACAAGTTCGAATATGAGTTGAATTTCAGGAATTTACATCATTTCTAGATTCCCTGCTTAACCTTTTAAACATATAATCGAGTATTAGCTATATTTTCATTTTCGGTGAAATATTCGGTTAGTTTTCTCCTGTTCAATGAGCTGATTGTATGAGAAAAAGCCTAATCCTGTTTTGTGTCATTATTTGTTGTTATTTCCCTTCTCTAGGAGATAGCTCTTTTCCTCCTCTTAATGATGTTGTTGCTGATTCGCTCCTCGAGGAGGGGCTTCCAGCTAGTGATGTGGGATCCAAATTTTCCATTATTCCTGCAGGTTGGACTTATCACAGTCTGATTGCTTTGGATTCGTCCACTCCTAGTCCTGACTATAATGTAAAAATCATTTTGAATCCTTCTACCTTCGATTATTCTCGTACTGAGGTTAGTGGGGCTGATATCCGTTTCTTTGATCTAGCAAATAATCCATTATCTTATTGGATAGAAGTCTGGGATTCAGTTGGCACTTCAATTGTCTGGGTGAGGATTCCTGATGCAGGTACTTCTTCCTTCAATATGTTTTCGGGTAATCCTGCTGCTAGTTCTGAAAGCGATGGGGAAGTCACCTTCCTCTTTTTTGATGATTTTCTTGGTTCAACTATTGATTCGAGCAAATGGACGACTGAGACTGATATCTATAGTACTTCTACTGTTGATGGGGGTATCGTCTCATTACAAACAGATACTCCGAGTGACAATGCTCCCAGTGTCCATATTGGGTTTAATGACTTTTATATTAATCATGGAGCAACCTATGGTGCCAAAGGGCCTAATGGGGTTGTAACTGGTCGTTTTTATGGTCCCAGCGACATTTTCTTCACCAAGAATATTACCTACAACCGTGGATGGGAGCAAACAGATCACACACTCCCATATGAATCGTGGTTTACCCCTGAAATTCGGTGGAAAAGCAGATCTCTTGCTGAATTTGACAATGGTACTGCCATTATCAGCCACACCAACAGTTCTACGATACCTACTTTACCGTTACAAGTCCGTATTCTTACTATGGATATGTATGCTGGCCCTGGTACCTGGTTTGGGGAAGCGCTTCAGTCGACTGACTCTTGGGGTGTGGGTCATGCTGTCCGAGCCCGTACATGGCATGATGGCACTGGATCTCCTGAAATCCGCTGTGATTGGGTTTTGGTTCGGAAATGTGCTGTTTCTGAACCCGTTACCTCGGTTATAAATGATCCGATCCGATTACATTCCCCCGAGGCAAAGGTTTACTACTCCCCCATGAGTGGGTATTATCCAGCGACCTTTGGCTTTGAGAATGAACGTCACACTGCTACAGGATTAGAGCTTGAATTCCTTGATGAATATTCCACTGCTGGGGAGTATGTTGGCATTGGTGTTCATGATGGCCCTATTTACGGACATCACAAGGTTCTCCACATTGGTGATGCCCAATCTGGGACATATACATATGGGGTTCATCTTTTTGATAATCCTCCCAATGCTGGAACCATAGAGTTTTACACTCTTGTAGAAAATGTTCATATGCCTTCAGGAACTCATTACTTTCAGTTACGGGCTCTAGATGACACTATTGCAGTTGAAATCCGAATTAATGTTATTAGTAATACAATGAGTAACCTTGAATATTCCGACGGAGCTGTTTGGCACCCAATCTCTGATCTCGTTAGTTATATTTGGTACCATCATTCAATCCAATTTGATTGTGAGCTTGGGGTGAATGGTCAATTTTCTTGGACGGTTAGTAGTGAAAATGGGACTGAGCTTAGTCGTGTCCAAAATGTTGAATTTCAAAATGATTTGGATAACTTGGATGAGTTGTATTTAGCGAGTGATGTTCCTACTTATTTTGGTGCCACCCAATGGGATGCCTTTGGATTCAGTTGGGATCCGAATTATAATGTTGGAGATAATTTGAAGGAGGGTTTACTCCTTAATTTTAACACTCCCACCTCCCTCGTCTGGACAGGGTATTCACTTGATGGGAGTTCAAATATCACGACTCTGGGGAATACAACCATTCCCATGCCAACCGAGGGTAACCATACGATTCAGGTCTATGGAAATGATTCCTCGGGGACTTATTATCGATCCGAATTAAGATCTTTCCAGTACGATATCCTA
>JBHLPG010000262.1:0-5711 GCA_048939725.1 Promethearchaeota archaeon
GTTGGTGAATATAATTTCACAATAGTGTTTGAGGACGCTAGTGGAAATAAAGCAACAGATGAATGTTGGATTACAGTGGAAGATACAACAAGTCCTATATTAACTGAGATTCCACCTGATCAGATAATTGAATTAACATCAATTGATAATCTCTTGAGTTGGATTGCTACAGATTTAGATCCTGCAAGTTATTCTATCTATCGGAATAATGAGCTAATTAACAGTAGTAGTTGGATAAGTGGAAAGTTAGTTGTGGAAAAAATTGATGGTCTTGCCGTTGGTGAATACAATTTCACCATAATCTTTGCGGATACTAGTGGGAATATAGCAACAGATGAATGTTGGATTACAGTGGAAGATACAACAAGACCTATATTAACTGAGATTCCACCTGATCAAACTATTGAATTAGGATCATCAAATAATCTCTTGAGTTGGATTGCTACAGATTTAGATCCAGTAATTTATTCCATCTTTCGGAATAATGAGCTAATAAACAGTAGTACTTGGACAAGTGGAGAGCCAGTAACCGAGAACATTGATAGTCTCTGCGTTGGTGAATATAATTTCACCATAATCTTCGAGGATGCTAGTGGGAACACAGCTACAGATGAATGTTGGATTACAGTGGAAGATACAACAAAACCTATATTAACTGAGATTCCAACTGATCAAACAATTGAATTAGGATCGTTAGACAACCTCTTGAGTTGGATTGCTACAGATTTTGATCCTGCAAGTTATTCCATCTTTCGGAATAATGAGCTAATAAACAGTAGTACTTGGACAAGTGGAGAGTCAGTAACCGAGAACATTGATAGTCTCTCAATTGGTAAATACAATTTCACAATAATCTTCACAGACGTGAGTGGAAATCTAGTAACAAGTGAGACATGGGTAGACGTAATAGATACAACTGCTCCAATCATTAGTATTACTCCAGCTGATCTTACTTATGAATTTGGGGTAGCTGGAAATTTCCTTATTTGGGTACCTTCTGATCTAGATCCCTCTAATTACTACATCTACCAGAATGACGTCCAGATTAAATTCAGAGATTGGATTAGTACAGTGCCCGTAATACATGATGTTGATAACTTACCTATTGGTTTCTACAATATTACAATCAAATTTCTCGATGTCAGTGGCAATTCCGCTATAGATGAAGTTTTCGTCACAGTTGAAGACACAACTCCCCCGGTTATAGTTGTTTCCCCTCCTGATCTTACTTTCGGTTTGGATACTCCTGTTACATTATTTTGGCTTGCTACTGATCTTGCTCCTGATAATTATTCACTTAATCAAGATGGAAATGAAGTTAATTCTGGATCATGGTCAAATGGAACCCTTATTATTCTAACAATTGATTCATTGGATAGTGGTACTTATAATTTTACCATTATTATCTCAGACACTAGTGGGAATCAAGCTTATGATTCAGTTATGGTTACTATCAAAGACCTAAGTGCCACAACTTCACAATCTACTCAGAGTTCTCATCCAACTACCCAACCTACTCCTGGTTTCGAATTTTTTGGGCTTTTAACGATGATGATAACTGGTGCTCTTTTAAATCTATATCGACGGAAAAGAAGGGGGGATTGAGTCCCCCTATTCATAATTTTCCCCAAAGAGGTTAATGTTATTACATTAGGTTTAGCTTTGGAGACCATCTACTAGGTTTTGATTGTTGATTGGCCTTCTTTAAATGAATAATCCAGAAATTTCGACCAAACTTTCTATCTTAAACCATTAAATACTTAAAAATCATTATATTATAGAATGATTGTTTCGGTGATACACTTTGTTGTAGACATTAAATTAAAAATTTGAAGTGATTATCAGGATGAGGCATTATGACCACTTTTTTAAGCGAGTTATTTAGAAGTGGAACCCCTTATCAGCATCTACGAAAAATTTTCAAAGTTTTTCTATTATTTATTGTAATCTTACAGCCTTTATGCCTCAACATGATGATATCCGATTTTTCAAATATTGAAAATGAAACAAGTTCTGAAAGTTCCTATAACGAGTATTCGAAAATTAAGGGAAAAACTTACCAATCAAATATCTCTCTAAAGGGTGTGACAAATAATAGCATCTTAAACAAGAATACATCCCCTTACATTGAGTTAGAATTCACAAATATTGATTTAGCGCAGGCGTGGTATCATTGGGATTCTGATCCCAACATTGTCTTAGTTTCCCCCTTCAGAGTAGCCATAATGGGAGGAGGCTATCGTAAACTAACAATTACAACCATTGATTATTACGGAACGAATACTACAGTATGTTTCTTTTTTTATATTTTAAGATTAAATTCTAATACGATTTTTGTACAACAATCAATCAATCCTACATTTGAGTCAGAATCCTTTAATTTATCTGTATTTGTCTTTAATTTAGAATCTATCCCACTTGCCTTGACTTTGATTCTTATTACAAATGATACTATTCTTTATGGTAACTCTTCAAACTTCAATCTTACACCTGGTTCAAATGATAACGTCTCTGTTGGTGTCAAACCTGTTCATGCGAGTGTTCATGAAATAGATCTTATTCTCATTTATGAAGGTGAAATTTACGTAAAAATGACTCATTCATTTGAAGTCCGACCGTTTTTAGAATCACCACGATTCTGGCAACAAATTCTAAATATAATTTTGATTCCCCTTTCTCTCATAGTAATAATAAGTTTGGTAGTATTGAGTAGAAGAGTTTTGGTACGTTTTAAGCGAAAGAATGGTGTTTCAGATACGGTCCCCCAAATTTATGGAAACAATATACAAGAAAAACAGGATAAAGTCCAAATTGATTTTCGATCCTTGTTTACTCAAATATTCTTAGTATTTTTTGCGGATGAAGGGCCAACTATTCTTGATTATCATTCTAGAATTCCTTTTGAACATGATAAAATTGATATTTTACAAACTAAGATCTTAGCACGGGCCGTAGCATCATATCAACCTAGTGAAGAACTTTTCGGACATCTTTATGGTCCTGATGTATTTTTCACAAGGGGGCGAGCAATTTGGTTCAATTGGAAAGTGAGAAATCCATTTTCACATGATCCCAGAGTACGTAAAGAAGAGGGAGCACGGAGTACAATATTCTGTGTTTATGAAACAAAATTTGATCAAATCATTAAAAAATCAGAAAAAATTATTGAAGATATCCTAACACAATTTATTTCAGAAATGACCGATGTATCAGAGATAATAAAGAAAATTCTACAAAATCCTAGCGAAGAAATAACAGAAATAGAGTATCAAAATTTTTTGGAAAAAAGAGGGTCGGGTCAATTAACAAGACAACTCGATGTTTTGCTTTCTGATCATATTTCCCGTTATTGGAGAGAGTCAACAAACTCTAGACAGGATAATGTAATAAGTTCAAATGATAATGAAAATCGAGGAAATGATAAAATAACATAAATGAGCGGATAAAGTGATGTCCAAAGTCACTAATGGTCGTGAAACAACAAAAAGGGAGCCGGACATAGGAAAAGCGTACTTAACACCTATTCCAGCAAATAATATGATTCGAGCACGCCTCCATGCTCTTTTGATTGATTCAGGATTAGATGGTTTTGATTTTGAAAGTCATGTATTACTATCCATTATATTATATGGTGGTAAAGTGACTCGTACTATGGTTGCTGATGATTTAAATGTGAGTTATCACCGGGTGAATCAAGCTCTTGAGAATTTGCAAAAAAATGGATTAATTCGTGAAAATAGCATTCATAGGCCAATAACATATAGTTTAAACTTTGAACTGCAGGAATTCTTTAAAAAACTCGCAGATAAATCTATTTTTTATAAGCTAGGTCCACCTGAGGTAGGACGTGATCTTTTAGTACGAATTCACAATAATTGCCTATCAAACATATCCCAAGATCTTTTTGATACAGAACAGGAGGAGGTGATTAATCTTACAGTATTTCTTGAATACTGGGACGGATTAAGCAAAATAGCTAACAATCTGAAGTACCTATTTCATCTAGTGCATTTTGCTCTGACCTTATTACGCCTGGATAAAAATCACACAATAATTCTTGCTTCTCTCATTAATTCTGGAGGGAAGATTTCAAAGCAACATCTTTTTAATAAAATATCAAAGACACAGTCAGATAAAATCACTCAAATCGATCCAATAAAGCTTAACCATGACCTTCGGGTCTTAGGTTACGTAAATGAGGAATTAAAATCAACTAGTAAACTCATAAGGGATTTTTACAGAGATAATGTAATCGAAATTAATTTTACCAGTTTTTCAAGGTTCCACTCTCTCCTTGAAGAGGGGAACCTCCATAAATTTTGTCGTACTGCAACAAGTGGTAAGAGAATTTCTAAAAAGTCTGAGATCGGTGAAAAACAGGCGAAAAGTGTTCAAGTATATACGGAGCTAATTTTGACACTTCAAGAAATTGCTAATACTCTGTATCAACCAACTAACGAATTCTATAAACGCTACAACAAAGAACTCGAAATTTTGATCCACGCAAAAGAATTTGTTAGGTTTATAGATCCGAAAATAGTCAATTCTGATATACATTCTTTACAGGGAATAATCCAACGCCTTGAATATGATATCCATTATGGAAACGAACTGCTTGTAACATTCTTTGGTATGATTAATCCAGATACTTTCCAAGCCTTTCTTTCAAACACACTTTCCACTATATTGCGATCTCCAAATAATGATTTAAGTCTTAAATTTCTTGTGGAAGTGAGTTTCAAGGAACTATTTCTGAAAACAATAAAAATCAATCTATTAAAACCATCTTTTTTGGACTCATCCATTAATGCACGAGGAATATCCCCTGAAGACGAAGTTACTTTTATTCCTTTCAATACACCTCTAACTCAAGACTTGGAAAATTCACTAATTTTTTCTTATCCAGGAGAAAGTAGTCGTTTGAAAGTCTCAGATGAGCTTTCAAAGGACAGTCCAGCCAGTTTTACAACATTTGATAGTATTGTTGAACAAGAGAAGAGGATTTTTAACGAAATTCTTTCTCAATATTCTACAAAAACCAAAAAAATAGAATTTTTATTAAGAAATGATTAGAGGATTTCTGATGTCAGGCCAGCCTAAATATATTAGCAAAATAAAAGGAAAACCATTTACTCTTGTCTCCTGCGGCCTTGATTTTGCTGGAAAAACTGCAATGTTTCAATACTTACTTACAGGAGAGCTGAGAGAAGATTTAGAACCAACCGTAGACTTCAATATAGAAAAGTTCACTCTTGCAGGGGGATTGTTAGAAGCGACGATTTTTGATATGGGTGGCCAAAAATCATTACGAAGTCAATGGCAAGACCAAATTATGAAAGCTGATGGAATATTGTATGTTGTAGACGCAAATGATCCTGGGAGGTTTAGTGAATCTAAAGAAGAATTCCATAATAGAGTCCTACCCATTATACCAGATAAACCATGCTGTATCCTAGCAAATAAGTATGATTTAATTATTGAAAAAAAGCAGCCCAAATGGCCAATGGCTTTGATAAAGAGTGTGAGTAATGAAGTTCAAAAAGCTCTCGAAGTTCCAAAAGTAGAAAAATCTCGTCAATTTAAGCTGATCACTACTTCTATGAAAAATGGTTTGGGTTTAAATAAAATCTTTAGATTTTTTTTAGATTTTTGAAGCATCTATAATAAAAATTCAATAATTTTTCTTCAAAAATTCAATCTGGTAACATTAC
>JBHLPG010000263.1:0-5311 GCA_048939725.1 Promethearchaeota archaeon
TATAATTTAAATCATCCCAAACATGTGTTCTTATCATTGCAAGATGAGTAGCTACATCAGAATTTCTAATAGCAGGTAAATTCTCTTCTATTAATTCAATACTTGATTTTGTCTCCTCAGAAAATTCCTTTATTTTTGAAGCATAAATTTTTCCGCTAAAACCATAAATAATATCATCAGGGTCGTCCCAGATATTCTGAACTACCCCTCCCAAATTTTCAAATGATATCACATCATTATTAAACTCATTAGTCTTTGTAGTTACTATTAAAGAAATTTGGTTGTCTTCCAAATCACTAACAATCTTGTTTTCTAAATTATCAGTAATTAAATTAGAATTTTTATCCAGTAATTCGATTTGGGCCTTTTTAATTTCTTTAATATCAATTAGATTACTTTTTTCTGTTCCTTCTGCATTTTCCTCGTGTTTAGGTGACGAAGAAATGTCTGAGATGAATGGTTTTTCATCTCTTAATGACTGAAAATCATAAGAATTTTTTTCTCTCAAGAATACATTATTATTAAAAGCAAAGAAAACTGATAAGCTAAAAACACCTATAATCATGAAAGCGATAAATTTCGATCGAAAACACTTTATAATTGTATGATATACTGCTAAATCAAGAGTACCTCTAGTAGAAGGTTTTTTTCTCACAAACAACCATCATACCCACCTCAAGTAGTAAATTTTTGATGTTATAAACTATACTGAATCACAAAAGAGATCCAAATCTGGCCAATGTGGTCATCATAGAGAATCTTTTTGTCCTGAATACAGTTTAGATCTATTCAAATTTAAGATAAGTCTATAAAACTAGCAGGGATCCGTAGAAGGTTCTACTTCATATCCCTCCCCTACATTGAGTATTAAATTTCAAATGAAATTCATCTCCACCTTTAGCTTTTATTATAATAATTGGTCTCCAATATTTCTTAATCCTGTAAGAAACCTACTAACTTAGGGAATCCAGATAAAAATAGTCATTTATAGCTTTCAAGTTGTAATTTCCACTCTAAATCAGAAATCTCTCTCGCTTTCTTATGAGCCCAATAAAATCGGACATTGATCCAAATTGCTAGGATAATAAGTAAAAAACTGTGGATTAAATGTTCCAAAAAAGAATTTGAACCAAATAACCAAGGTGAGAGAAGTTCAACGATTAGCCAGCAAACTAATAATAAGATAATGAAGAAACTATGACTTGAAAGGGACAAGTTGTCTTGTTTGATTTCGAGGAAAATAATAATACTAAAAATAATAAGAGCTGCTATCAACGCCAATAATCCAATTGCTTCTATCGTAAGGATAAAGAATTCTTGATTCATTTTTATTGACTCCTGTAAATTTTCCAATAATAATAAGCATAGAAAAAGAGAAAAAGTGCAGTAATCGTGTCCATAATAGAGGCCATCAGAGTTTGGTTTAAGGCCATTAATAAGTGCTTCAGGGAGTGAGAAAAGAAAACAAAAAATAGTAAGGAAGAGAGAATGGATAACTTTTTGTCTTGGAGACGCAATTTAACGGTAAAGTACAAAGCAGGACTAGCAGCAACTATGGCAACAATAGAAGATAAAATACTTAGTATAATGGTATCCATTAGTCTTTCCTCTTATCAAATGAAAAGAATAAGCGTGCAGCTTTATCAACTATCTTCTTATTTGGAATAACTTCGACTATAAATTCACCATCTTGAAATTTAACAGTAACTTGAGAAAAAGCTGCTTTATATTTATTATAGGACTTTCCCTCAGGTGTGACAATGGTACGATCAACACCTAACAATCCTTGTTTTTCTAGTTGATTGATTTTCCGATATGCGGAAGAAATCGGAATGTTTGTTTTTTCTACAATATCCATAACAGACAATGGATGAGAGGCTGTTAAAGATAGGATATTAGAACTATTACTGTCCGCTAATGCTTTGATCAAAACTTGAATCAAAACTGGATTTGTTATCCGCATTATCAGTCATTCTCAATAGCTTGGAATCGTATTTCCTTTTTTTATGTTCTTTTAAGGAATTCGAGGATGAAGAGAAGATCTTCCTATATACCCCCTATTCCTATAGAAAGTGTGGAGGAACTAAGGATTAACTATCTAAATGTTCCTCCCCTCTTTTAACGGATTGTATGGTGTGAACGACCTAGGAAAAAATGATAAAACGGCACATAGGGGAAAATCATCTTTTTTGTATGTAAAGAAACAAAATCCTGAAATATTAAATAACAAAGAAGAAGTTTTTTTACCCCTATACATTATTGGGCTTGTTAGATGTTGTTGAATTTAAGCCGACTTTTGGAAACTGATTCTCAGATTATGAGAAACGTATCTTAGGTTTTTATATTGAATAGAGAATTGACCATAGATTCAAACAAAATGAAATCTTTTATAGTAGGGAGGAATTGAAGGTTTAATAACCTACTTTTCCTCCACTACTTGGTGAGTTTTTTATATCCTGTATATAAATTCAATTTAGATTCAAGGGTTATTTTGTCTAATACTGATTAACTTCGAGGAAGAAAACCTTTCAGATCAGTATATGGCACCTTTAGTTTATGAGTTCGCCTGAAAATCATCGATTACTTTTATTTCAGTAAAAATTCTCCCACTTAGTTCGTCTACTCCGAATTCCCCCAAAAAAAATTGTCTGAAAATTTCTAAGATAGTATTAAAACATTATTCTAGCTTGATATTAGGAAATTGTACAAGACAAACCTTTCTCTTGCTCCAGGAATTAATTAAATTTGTGATAATTTTATAAAACTAATAGGGTTCCGTAAAACGGAATGAACTTTTTTTATATCCTTTTAGAGAAGTCCAGAATAGATTTCCTCCAAGATGAAATCTCCAATAGTGTAGTAAGGAGGGACAGAAGGTAATTTTCTTCATGTCCCTCCACTACTATGTTAGATTTAAGCGAAATTTTTATCCATCTTTGTCTATTTTTTGTCCTTTGAATGGTGATCTGGATGGATCCAAGAGAACGAATCGAAAACGTCATTCAACTTCGTGAAATTGATCGAATTCCCAGAGATTTAGGTGGGCCTGTTAGTGGGATCTCTAAAATTGCCTATGAGAAGTTATTAAACTATTGGAACATAAAAGCTAAGGATATTCAAATTTCAGATATAATTCAACAATTGGCGCTTATTGATGAGAGAATCCTGACCAAACTGGAAATTGATACTCGTCACGTGGGAATGACTCATCCTAACCAAGAAGAACTTTCAGTTAATGGCAAAATAGCCTCTTTCTATAACCCATATGGTATCCAATATCGGCCTATTGGCACCACAGAACACGAGACTTTGTATTATGAAATGACTTCTTATCCCTTAGCGGAAGCCTCTTTTAAGGAAATTCAAGACTATAATTTTCCCTCTCCGACTGAAGAATGGTTTAAGGGCTGTCAAAAGAGGGCAGAAAACTATTGGAAAGAAGGATATGCTGTGGTTGCGGATCCGTTTTCTGGAGGAATCCTAGAACAGGTAATTGGCCTTCGTGGATTTCACACCTTTCTCACTGATTTATATGGAAATCGGAATATTATAGAATATTTATTAGATCAGAATTTACAAAATCAACAATTAATTTGGGAGAGATGGTTAAACGAGATAGGAGATTGGGCAACAATAGCAATGTATGGTGATGATTATGGAACACAAGGCCGTCTTCTATTACATCCTCAGATGTGGCGAGAAATGGTTAAACCTAAGGTAAAATCCTTAGTTCAATTCATAAAAGTTAAATTTCCACATATAAAAGTTCAATTACATTCCTGTGGATCCATAGTTGAGATAATCCCCGATTTAATTGAAATTGGATTTGATATTCTCAATCCAGTTCAGCCTACACCTAGTATGGATCATATGACTCTAAAACAGAATTTTGGATCGAAAATCTGTTTCCATGGAGGTGTGGATATCCAAGAAGTTCTTCCCCGTGGATCACCATCCCAGGTTGAACAGGAAGTCAATAGAGTTCTTTCAACTCTCGCTAATGATCATACTGGGTATATTTTTGCCATGGCTCATAATATTCTAGCGGATGTCTCTCCAGAGAATATTGTTGCTGCCTATAATGCACTCTCATCGAATAGTTAATAAACAAACACCTGAATATTAGCTAATTCTTATTTTTAATCCATCATTATCTCGCCTTCTTGAGTGAGGCCTTCTTTTGATTTTTCTCCTCTCCCCCCCATGTATTACCATGATAGATCTTATTAATAAGATATGGTAAAGCTAGAAGAATAAATGTAGGCCGTATTTTCACCCGATCCATCCCATACATTCCCGCCATAAGCCCAAAATCTATCGGTACTAAGACTTGTATAAAAACTATTATTATACCAACCCCTAAAATGAGTATGAATAATATAACCCCTTTTTTTAATTGTTTTGGATACTTTTTACTCTCATATATCATTAAATAAGGAAGTAGTAACCAGGGGAAGAAGAGAAAAAAGGAAAGAGAGATGATTAATGCATTTATGAGAAAAAGGAAAATTAAAGTTAGTGCGATAAAAATAATTTCAGATACTTGAATTGTTGATCTGTTTGAAATTGAACGAGCAGCGAATATACTAATACAAAAGAGAACTAAGGAAGTTATGGTGAAAAATATCGGATTGTAACTTAATTCCAAAAAAATTTCTGTGATTCCCGGAATATAATAGGTGTAATATATGTATGATTCTGGCAATTCAAGGGGAACACCATAAGCTGTAAAGAATGTTAAACGTTCAAAACTAATAAAATAAGTAGCAAAGATCCCCAAAGCGGGAATGGTGACAGCTACAGGTAAAATTGAAACACAAAATAAAAAACCAATTAATCGTTCTTCTAGGCGTAATTGAGCATTATTAGTTTGGATTTCATCCTTCTCCGAAATACTGCTTGTGGCACCTTCTAATTTAGAAGTAAAAATATTTGTATAAAAATTAATTACATAAAAGGCTACAATTGAAACTCCTATTATTATTAATCCCAACTCAATATACATTTCCGTACGAGGTAATGTATTTGGTTGGGTTAATGTGGTTAGCCAGGAAAATATACTGTAACTAAGAATTGGGGATAACATTAAGGGCATGAGATCGAAATATTTCAATTCGGTCTTTGAAAAGTAAAAACCAACAGTCATTATCAGAAATAAGAGGAATATAAATGGAATTACTATATTATTAGAATCATAATAATATATCAGATGGATCCTAGCAATTGTGCTGTCACCATTTGAATCATAACTGATGGTTTTCAGAAAAGGAAAAATCAGCTGGAGAAAAAGTGATCCTAGAAATTGAAGCCG
>JBHLPG010000263.1:5321-5681 GCA_048939725.1 Promethearchaeota archaeon
GTTATAATGATTAATTCTATTACGATGAAGTTGAAAGAAACTCATTTATCTTTCCTCCCTGAATAGTAAGAGCTAAGTATTGGGGTGATATAAATGAAGACAAAGACCAAGCAAAAGAGGAAAGTAAAGATCACTGTACTCCAATTAAATGAGTTTCTAATTGAAGCTATATCTCCACTATGGGTAGTAAGATAGAATATTGAAACTGTACTGTTTTGGATAGGCCAAATACTATCCCAATTCAATCCTGGAATAATTTTTGTTGAATCAGTGATCTTTATTTCTTGATCACTGATACGAACTTTTCCAATGTAAAACGCGTCATAAGATAACTTATAAATCAAAAAAAGCTCTGAACCA
>JBHLPG010000036.1:0-22716 GCA_048939725.1 Promethearchaeota archaeon
GAGCCCAAGAACTTGAAGGATTTTCACATGTCATCCAGAAACGACTCGATGATAGAATGAGTAGTATAGAGGACATTTTTGTAAAAGAAGACTTAATTAACAAGACATCCAAGGTCAAGAAATCCAAGAAGAAAAAATAACTAATTCTTTTCTAATATTCCAATTTTTTAGAGCCATGGAAATGAAAAATGACAAAGAAAATTGTGGATAAGAGAACCAAGATAACACCAAACATAATCCGTGGCTTAATTATTCTTATAATACTCTATTTTTTCATTGTGATAATCTTAAATTTTCTTTTAAAAGCCAGAATCATATAAAAAAAGAAATCTTCTTTCACTTCAATTATATAGTTGTCTATTAGGCACAATGCCTCTTTAACGGAGAGAATTATTTTTAAGTAGTAAATTCTTATGATATAAGAATGAAATATTCACTTGTTTTTAAAGACTAAATTAAGAGGTCGATCTTCTGGAGAGAATGTAGGTTACATTGTAAGGGAATTTCTGATATCAAACAGAAATGGTGCTGAATATGGAACCATTTATCATCTGTAAAGTTTGTGGAGAAAAAAACAGTCGCGTTTACTCAAAATGCAGGGAATGTGAGAGTCCACTCCCACGTGAATGGGAATCATCCTCATTGGAACATGTTTTTCAAAATTTGAAGAGATGTCATTTCTGTAATGCAAGGATCAAAGAAAAAGCAAAATACTGTCACAGATGTGGACAAAAACAAGAACACGAAGAGACTATCTTACTTCCACGTCCAAAACAGACTATTGACATTGAGTTTTCCAGAGATCATAGGTCACTAGAGCGTGCTATTCAGAGTTTTGATGCTTTTTTTGCAAAGCAATCTAAGCAACCAGGTGCATCTGAAGACATAATGTTTAACCAGAAGAAAATTTGGTATTTTAACCAGAAAGAAAGATTTTTACAAAGGAATATTTCAAACGAGATGTTCTATAATAACTTGAGGAGTCTACAAGACTATGTAAAATCCATGGCGATAATTCCTGAATTATTAGAACCTGAAACAGATAGTAGATATGAGACCAAGAGAATTAAAACTGAAGCTGATTATCTAGAAGAATCTCCACCAATTCAAGAAGGAGAATTAACAGAAGCAAAATCCCAAGAGACACTTGAAATTCTTGATCTCTCGGTAATAGATAGCTTTGCAGAAGTACCTACACAATCGACAACATCGATTATAGATGATTCCAAGGAGATATCTCCTGAAACAGATTCCCGAAGTAAACCTGGAAGTGAGGAAATACATTCACTATTTTCTCCTATCCAATATCAGGTTCAAAACTTAATTTTCGAAGAGGGGTCTGTGGGACCTGTTGTACGAATTATTCCCTATTCTGGATCAATGAAAGAGATCACGGTCACGTTTAATCAGATCTGTATAATTATGGAAGGCTGCATGAAAAAGTTAGGTCTTCCTTTAATTAATCTGGAATTAAAATGTGAGGGGGAACCTAGACAGCTATCATGGGAGGATCCATGGGAAGCCATAACTGTAATTGGAGAGAAAAATATCCTAAATCGAATTAAAATGCGAACTGAGATAGCTGACTATTTAGCGTCTTTAGGCACAGTAGATATTAAGGTAAAATCAGAATCCAAAGGGGAAATATTTATTCAATTATCGTGTATTAAAGTAGATGAAGTCATAAAGAAAGCTTTTACATTAATTAGGGATCTACAATTATTTTTAGAGATATCTACATATTAATCCGTTTTAATTCCATAAGTTGGCTTGTGATATGGGAACGCCACTTGAAATTTTCTTTTGATCTTCACTAATACCTTCAAAAATCTCCTCTACAAGCTCTTCACCATCACTAAGTCGGCTTACTTGATGGTGACTCCCTTTTGTAATTGAGGTGATGATTTTAGTAACAGTAAAACCATAGGTTTCACGACCAACATAATGTGGATTAGTATTGACAACTACTGTGTGTATGCCTTCTCTTTTGATTGCTTTAGAAACCGAGATTACATCTTTAACAGCCAAATCCTCAAATTCTCTCAAAGCGATTCCTAATTCCTCAAAATTCCGGAGTTCACCCGTCTCGAGGCTTCTCTGAAGTGGAACATTTGCATTTCCATCCGTGATGATGACTATAACTGGAATTGTTGCTCGATCTCTACGCCTTGTTTCCTTTAAAACATCCAGTGATTTTAACATACCTGCAGCCAAAGGAGTAAATCCACTGATTTTCAAGCTGAATAACTTATTTGCTACCACACCAAGGTTAGTAATAGGATGTTGAACAACTACAGCTCCAGTATCTTTCAGAGCAACTATCCCAACTTTATCTCTAAAACGATATGCATCCCTATGTAATCTTAAGAGGGCTTCTTTACTAGCTTCTATGTTGAACATCATAGATCCACTAAGATCTATGACAAAGATCAGCGTCATAGGAGCTTTATATACCCTCAATTTTTCACGAACATCCTTTAAGGATATAGTGAGAGTAGTTTCAAGAGAAGGTTCTCTGTGATTCTGATGCCTCGCTGCAGCTCTAATTGTTGCGGGTAAGTGAATGTCAAGTGGTTTTCCTTTTGGAAATTTCCATCCCCACTGTCGACCACGATGAAGAGTAGTTATTGACTCTGCTCGTTTTCCTGCTGAGCTACTTACACCTTTGAATCGAGATTTTTTTGGAGAGGGAGGATTAAATGGTGAAAGGAGGCTATCCTTTATCCTAGTAAGTAAAGAATTGCCTTTAGTCATCTGTGAGGACTTCACAGCATAAGTAACAGAAGGAATTCCCTTGAACTTGCCTTTTTCAAGTTCCTCAGAAATCTCACCCTTAACATCATCAGCTTGTTTTATTGGACCATCTAAAATAGGGGAGTCATCAGAACTCTTCTTCAGCCTTTTACCGATAGCAAAGCTTGGACTTAGTCTACTAAAAAATTGAAAGACTCTTGCTCGGGCTTTACTACTCCTTCTTTCCGCGAACTTTTGCTCTTTATCCGAGGCTTCTTGTGGAGCCCAAATCACGGCGCGACCTTTCGGTTTTTCACGCTTTTTTTTTTATCGTCATCAGTGTCAGGAGAATCGATTTGTTCGACGTACTTTACCTCTTTGACCTTCGCAAGGAACAATTTTGAGATTTCTTCGGGTGTTGCGGGATCCAAAAAGCCCCCTTCTCTTGTTCTGTGTTTTAATGTAAGTTCTGATGCGATTAGGATGTCCTCAGGGGAGACTCTTGTTCTATTCTCAAAAGAAGCCAGTGTTTGAGCTGTTTTACTTATAACAATATCAGGCCTCATTCCGTCAACTTGGAGATCTAAACATGTCAGGCAGATGGCTTCGAGAAGCTTTTGAGGCAATTCTACTTCTGGTAAAAGATCTCTAGCGGCACTTATTCGTTTTCGTAATTCTTCCTGAGGTAATTTGTAGCTCTCGATGAACTTCGCTGGATCTGTTTCAAATTCAATACTTCTCTTGACCACCTCCATTCTGTCTTCAACCGTCTTAATTCTTTCAACACTTACAGATAAAGGGAAGCGATCTAAGAGTTGAGGTCGAAGTTGGCCCTCTTCAGGGTTCATGGTACCAATGAATACAAACCGAGAGGGATGACGCACTGAAATTCCTTCACGCTCTACAACATTCCATCCCGTTGCAGCTGCATCTAGTAAATCATCAGCAACATGATCGGGTAACAGATTCACTTCATCAACATATAGAATATTTTGATTTGCTCCTGCAAGAATCCCTGGTTCTAAGGCACCAATCCCATGTTTTATTGCTTTTTCAACATCTAAACTTCCAACTACTCGATCCTCTGTTGCCCCCAAGGGAAGGTCTACGACTATCATTTCCTTATTTTCTATTTGAAATTGCTCTCCTTTCCGGTATGTCTCGCTGCATGCCTCACACATGTTTGAGAGATCATGAGGATTGCAATTGAAAGGACACCCCTTTACAACTTCAAGTTCAGGGAGAATTTCTGCTAAAGCTCTAGCAACTGTGGTTTTTCCTGAGCCTTTTGGTCCTTGAATTAGCACCCCTCCAATTTTAGGGTTGATTGCATTTGCAATAGTAGCTAATTTTAATTTATCCATCGCAACAATACCTGAGAACGGAAAAGCTACTCTTTTTTGGGTCAGTTGCATCAATCCTTCATTAAAGAGGTGTATTCTGTAAAATCAACCATACAAAGAACTATTCCTATATTATTGTTATTGTATATGAAAATTCCTCAAACTCATATAGATGAAAAGCCAATATTGAGGAGCTTATGAAGTTGCTTATAAAGGAAAATCTGTGTACAAGAATTCCGTGTATAATAGAAAGATAGACAATAACGCAATTATGAAGAGAAAAGTCCAATAGACGATTCTTACGACATTCCAAATTTTCTTCCTATTCTGTTTTACATTTTTCCAGATCGAGGGTTTCTCCAATATGTACACACTCCTTTTCATAACAAATAATTAGTGAAAAATAATAGAAATGGATAAACTACAAGAAAACCTATGATTAACATGAAGATAACCTCTAGAATGAATTTGAGATAGCTCAAGGGCTCATTCTTGGTTTTTGCTTCAGTTTCAGGAACTGTGATATCTTCATTCATACATCATTCACCACCAATTTGGTCTGCAAAAGCTATTAGTCCACTAGTGGATACTTTAGCCATTCTAATATCTGATTTAGGTAAAAAAGCCAGGCCTACGAACCAGGGGAGGTCCTTATTAATGGGATTTGTGTAATAGCAAGCATATATCCATCCTTCTTTAACAACGACCCCAGTATACGCTGTGTCACCATTACTTGGTAAATCAAACAAGTGAATTAACCGATCACTTGTTACTTCATAAAAAGCTGTCCTCTTTGTGAAAAAATGGTCACCATTCCGCGATTCAGGATGGTTTCGGCCTATTGCAAAGACCCTTCCTTCTAAAGTGAAGAGAGTTGAACCATCTAATCGTGTTTGACGATCTTGGGTAAAGGACCAAGTGGAAAAATTATTTGCCGAAGTTCCGATCATCGTACAAGCATCAGGGTTCCCCAATGCATATCCAGGTTTCCCCATTGTTCCTACTCGATGGGTAGATATCATCTCTTGATCTGGTAAAAATTCTAAGCATGCTTCTCCATTTCCCCATTCAGTGTACACTTCGGTAACTTCTGTCCAGTTAAATCCATCTGTTGTTTTTAAGAGAACCGTTATAGTATTTACGACATCAGCTTCATATTCTGTTGTTGCTTGTTGACCAAATTTTCTCCCACTAGCGAGAACATACCAGGTAATATTATCATTAGTTTTAGGACGCCAAAGATTCCATCCTCCAGTTACGATATGCTTTATCGTTCCATTCTTATAATTATAGGTAACATTTACATCCAATTCCTTTGGGTTAGGATAATCATCAAGAAAGCCATTATTGCTATAAGTATAAAACGTTGTATTTGGTCCTGGGTCGAAGTTCCAATTAGGTAAAAAATACAAGAATAATCGACCATTGATATTTGCGAATTTAGGGTCTCTAACATCTGTATCTGGAACCGTAACTCGGGTGATTTCCTCCCAATTACCTTCTTTAGCATCAAGGGATCGCCAAATAACCAAGGCTCCATTTGTGTCTTTCAAGTGCCATTTTGTCTGAGCATGAACCAAATAAAAAAAACCATTATAATAGATCAGATCGGTATTGGAATTATGTTGAGTAGCTGGATTGTTACCAGCAGAAACAACAGTCCAGTGTGTCAGGTTCAAGATTTCATCATATTCATATTTTGGAGCGGGTCGTAGATCTGTATAAATGATCCATACACCAAAAATGGCGATTGGACTAATAACTATGGAATAAATTGCGATGATAATTCCTTTGATAATTTTCTTCTTGTTTTTACCGATTGTTGTTATGATGTTATTAGAGGCCATGATTCTTTCAACCAACATCATGAGATTATAAAGATTATCTCCCATCATACCGAAGACAAGCGACATTGCCACATTAATTGGCCTTATTTGTATATGTTGAAGCTCCTTGTTATCGCTTTAGGAACCTGTTGAAGTTAAATTATAAGACAAAATCTGAATGAAAATGTTAATCAGGTTCTAATTGAGGATTATACAATGAAGATGCGCCAACTTACAGCTGAAGACCGAGAGGCCTTTGCTAGGTTAGGAAGATATGCTTTTGAACCTACACGGAATACCTATGAAGGTGTCGTTAAAGAAGATTTTGAAGAAACGCAGCCACACCTGAAAGACATGAGTCAGGTTTATGGTTATTTTGACAAGGATGTACTAGTCGCTTCCTACGCATATTTTACGTCTGTTGTCATCATTAGAAACAAGGAATTTCCAATGTCTGGAATTTGGGGAGTAGCAACTGCCCCTCATTATCGGAGAAGGGGCTATATAAGGGAGTTAACACAGCTAACATTAGAAAAAATGAATAAAGATAGAATATCTATTTCTTGTTTATATCCCTTTAAATTCTCTTTTTATCAAAAATTCGGCTGGAAGCTCGCAAATATTAATCATAGATACCACATTGAGACTGATAAATTTATATTCCGGCCAATTCGGGATCGAACAGTTCGAGAAGTCTTTGAACTTGATGATATCAAACAAGTGTATTACAATATTACAGGAAAAAAGTACAACTACATGGTAAAACGAACAGCTGAAGATTGGCGGCGAAAGGTTAATCCTAAAGAACCTGGGTATCTTTTTGTGTGTTATGATAGCAGTGATAATCCGCGCGGTTATTTAATAGCACGTTTTTTGGAATATGAACCCCCCCGAGATGAGAGTGTTAAATACGCTGATCAAACATTCTATTTACAAGAGATATTCTGGGATGATCGAAAAACCAAACAAGCTTTGTTTAACTTCCTTAAAAGGCATACAGATCATAGAAAATATGTTGTATTCTCTACTCCTGACCCAAATATTTTAGAATCTCTTATTGAACCAAGAATAAAAGCTAATGAAGTATTTCCTGGTTCCATGATTCGAATAGTCAATGTTAAATCAGTTTTTGAAGCTTTTGAATATCCAGAGGATGTTGAATTTGTCTTAAATGTAAATGATCAGATTTGCGATTGGAATAACAAAGCCTTCAATGTATCTATTACAGGAGGAGAAGCTAATCTTGAGGGGACGTCACAGACTGCAGACATGACTGTTGATATTGGATCTCTATCACAAATGATTGTAGGATTCAGAACTGCATCCCAATTGTATAATTCATGGGACTTAGAGTGTTCTGAGGATTTCATTCCCATTCTCGATAGACTATTTCCTCCCCAGACTAATTTCTACAGAGAATTCTTCTGAAATAAGAGATCTGACGTTATTGGGGATCTTGTGGACATAGGAGTACCCACAGTGGTATGACGAAAGCTAGGAATTGAATGGTCACCACCGTTTGACCTAAAAGAGCTAAGACAACTTGAAGATGCTTTTAGTAAGGATTCACTACATCGTGTTTCAATTCAAGAAATAACAGATCAAAATAAGTCAAGTTGGAAGGTTTGAGTAGATTGATTTGAAGAGAGTTGAATTAATCTATGCAAGCATTATTTACACAAAGATCTTTTAAACCATGAGTTCTTATGTTCATTCTAAGGATTAAGTTTGGATATTAACCTCAGTTAGAAGGGTGATATGTGCTTCAGAGTTTAAGAGGGAAAATAAATCAATGAAAATCAGAAACTTGGTAATTACTTGGATAATTTTTTGTGTAGCCTGCATTCTCTGTCATTTTTCTCTTCAAGAGCTTCATTCTGCTAATCTCTGGGATAATATCGGCCTTTCCCAAGCTCAAATGGATCCATTTGTTTCAAATGTTCTAATCCTAATTGAATTCACATTTATTTTTGGATGCAGCCTGTTTTCGGGGATTTTATTATGGAAGGGGATCTTCAAATTTACATTTTCAGGAGACCCCCGGATCAAATTTCCTATAGAGATGCTTCAAGCATGGATTACGCTTTCAGGCTTTGAAATTTTCTTAATAGTTTATGCTGAAATTTCTTCTATTCTCATAAGAGGCGCTCTCCTTCCCCTATATTTCGACATCACCGATATTATTAATATTAGTTGGATTAATTTAATTTTAGTGAGCCTTTTTTATGCCTTTATTGGATTTCAAGCTTTAAGGAAGAATCTGAAGTTGGAGAGGTTCATCCGTAGGATTGTATTCGATATTGGGCAAGTGACAACCCTAACAATTATTGGTTTATTGATCCAAGTTCCTTTTGGATTGTCAGGATTAATAATGCTCATAAATCCAGATACTATAATTATCTACTTTTATTACATCATTAGCATAATAGGAACAATAGAAATTGCTTGGTCTTTTGGTCAAAGGATAGAACGAGAGAAGGAATTGGCTCAAGAAGAACTAAATGCAACAATTTTCTTCCTCCAAATTTTAACAATTCTCATTCCACTACTACTACTCATGCATTTATTACCTTCTCCCCTGTTTTTTCTAATAACAGATACTGGTTTATGGATTGTATTTTTGTTTACTTGTCCTGCTGTATCCTTTTCTGTGATGCTTTTTTATCACTTTGGAAAAAAGCTTTCCCCAGAGCTATTCGAGAATTTCGAGTCGAGTATGGACTATATAAAATACAAATTTGACGCGTTATTCGCCCTTAGAGGATCAGTGTTTAATTACCCGCAACCTGCAGACATCTTAGAGGGGGGAGAAAAGACTAAGATGATTTCAGGCCGATGGGAAAAAGTCACACTGAAAATGGCCTGTGGCCATTGCTTTTATGTGTTTCAAACCCAAGCATTCAAAGATGGCTCTAAAGTTAAACCAGTTCCCTGTCCTTTCTGTGGGTCAATGGGAACCACACCCGTTTGGGAATAATCTTCGTTTTACAGACAACACATATAATTAATGCGATTTCACTTTTGAGGAAGAGAACCAATTCAGAATTTTCACAATGTAACCAATAGAGAATTGTTCGTGAGGTGTCGATCATACAAAACATATTATCAGAAAGTATTTCATATGGGAAACGATTAGGAGCAACTTTTGTAGAATTACGCTCACAATCAGTTGAAAGAACTACAATCGAGCTTTTGGATGGAAAGGGAGATGCTATTCATGGATCAGATCAAGGAACAGCCATTCGTGTGATAGTAGATGGCACATGGGGATTCGTATCCGTAGCTTCTTTCGATCCTCAAATATTAAAAAAAGGAGTTAGAGATGCGTATAGCATAGCCAAGTTAGGGGCAAAAAATAAACGAGAATCGGTAGAGCTTTATCCAGTACAACCATTTTCTGACAGAATCAAGAAAAAATGGGATGTTGATCCGCGAGAAATTCCCTCTGTTGAGAAAAAGGATCGATTTGTAGATATGCACAAGAGAATCATCAACTCGGATGAAAAAAACCGTATTCTAGGATCAACCGTTGCTTATGCAGATATTACTGGAATCCAATACTACCAAAATTCCGATGACATTGAAGTTACAATGGATAAATGCATAACTTGGGCGAAAATAAATGCAAATGGAAAAGATGGTATCATACGAGCAGGGGCTCGGGAGGAGATGGGTAGTAGTAGTGGATATACACCATTTAACCAAGAAAATCTAGAGGAAGTAGCGGAGATTCTGGCGCAACGCATTATAACAAATATTGAGGCAAAAAATGCGAAGGGAGGAGTCTTTCCAGCAGTATTAGCCCCATCGGTAGCAGGGGTGTTTGCACATGAAGCCTGTGGGCATCTCTTTGAAGCTGATATAACAGAAACTGGAATTATTGGAACCACTCTTGGGAAGAAAATTGCGTCAGAGCATGCTACAATTATTGATGATGGAACAATCCCTGATGCGATCGGTTCATTCCCTTATGATGACGAGGGGACTTCTGTGGAAAAAACAACAATCTTAGATCAAGGCAGAGTGAGTGCACTCTTAACAAACAGGGAATATGCTCATAAGTTCACTGAAATTACGAAAAATACTGATTCTGATATTGCAGTCGCCCCCTCTGGGAATGCTCGAGCGTTTGACTTTCGTGTTGAACCCCTTATACGAATGAGGAACACATATTTTGCCCCAGGCGATTTTACTATGGAGGAACTTCTTGAAGGAATCAATTTCGGTTATTACTTTATAGCATTTTTGGGTGGTGAGGCGTCAGGGGAAGGTACATTTACAGTTGGGGTGAACGAAGCGTTTGAAATCGTTAAAGGTGAATTGGGCCAATCTATTAGAGGTGTATCAATTAGTGGAAATACTATGGAGACTTTATTAGGGATTTCAGGGGCAGGAAAAAAAGAGACCTTTCACGTAACTGCGGGTAGGTGTGGAAAATTTCAAACTGCCTTCACAGGAGATGGTGGTCCCCTAGTTCGGGTTAATGCCATAAATGTGGTTGGAGAAGGATAGGAGGAATAGCTATGGAAATAACTGATTTAAGATACTTTGCTTCATTGGCGATGGATGTAGGGGAAAAACAAAAACCAGACGAGTTTGAAGTGTATCTCCAGTATTCTGATGTTGCTATGATACAGATAGAAAACGGACGGTTAGGCCAAATAAGTCGAACGATAGATAACGGGATGGGATTCCGTATTGCATATGGTAAACAAACTGGAATGGGTTTTACAAGTAAATTAGAAGAAGAAGTCATAACCCAGACTATTCAAAATACTGCAATGACGGCTCAGAAGAGTAGAGATAACGAAGAATGGCTAGGACTGCCAGAAAGATCAGGACAACCCACAAATAAGGTATTTTCAAATCAGAAATTATTGGGTACTCCCCTTGAAGATTTGATTGAGATATCATCAGATATTTTAACTAGTTGCAAAGTTAATAGAGCTCAGGATCCCATAATCCCTGTTTTTGGAGGAGTAAGTCTAATGGGGATAAAAAGTATTATCATGAATTCACACGGGATAGATGCTGCTGATGAAGTATCACTCTTTTTATGTTTTCTAGGAGCACTTTCGGTCAGAGAGGGAAAACCTGGGCCACTACATCTTGATTATCGGATATCACATGAGGAGATCCTTGATGATGCAAATAATTTCTCTGTAGAAGTAGCAAAAGAAGCCTACAAATTAGCTAATGCGAAGAAAGTAACAGTACCAAGAAGTGTACCAGTAGTACTGGCTCCAGCTGCCTTGAGCTCAATTGGATCGTTCGTATTTTTACCCTCTGTGAGAGCTGACAAAAAACAACAGGGAAATTCATTCTTGGCTGATCGGTTGGGTGAAGAATTTCTACCCAGAGAATTGGAAATGTATGATGATGGAACTAGACTCGAAAGTATCCATTCCAGTAATTTTGATGCGGAAGGAATTGCAAAACAAAAGACAGTACTTTTTCAAGATGGTATTTTTCAGAATTTTATCTATGATTTTACAAGTGCTGCCAAAGATAATACTCTGAGTACTGGAAATGCCCAGCGAGAAGATACAAGCGGAGTCAATCCAGGAGATTATGCAAACATCCCCTCAGTTGGGGTAAACAATTGGGTGGTTAAACCAGGGAACAACGAGCTAGATTCCTTGATCAAAGATATAAAATATGGTATTTTGATTAATAGTATTCAGGGGGCTCATCAGGGCGTTCCTGAAACTGGAGAATTTACAGGAGTAATTAATCCTGGATATATCATAAAAAATGGAGAGATTACGGATCCAATTCTAGGTTTAGGAATCGCAGGAAACATATTAGATCTCTTTAGTAATTTTGAAGGTGCAACACGAATAGTAAAACCAGGTGCAGGAAGCCTTTTGGGTGAATATGACTCTCTTCTCCCTCATACTTGCTTCAGAGAAATGCGGATCGTATCGTAATTCTTTTCGAAAAAAACAGGCAGGATTTTAATAATATTCTCCTTTTCCTCCTTTCTCAAGAAGTATTATTTGATAAATTTACAATCTTAACCTAAGGTGATTGAATGAAGAAATATGACTTGATAGTAATAGGAACAGGGTCAGCAATGAATCTTGTGAGTCCTATTCTTCAACAAAATCCATCAATGAAAGTTGCGGTAATAGATAAAGATGAACCCGGAGGGATTTGTTTAACCCGAGGGTGCATTCCAACTAAGATTTTACTTTACCATGCAGAATTGGTTCGTGAAATTGAACACGCAAAACAACTCGGAATTGATGTAGAAATTAACAATGTTCGTTTTTTCGAGATTATGACTCGTATGCGATCCTTGATCGATGAAGACATTGGGAACATCAGGGAAGGCCTTTCTCGATCTGAAGATATTGATTATTATCCTATTGTGGCAGAATTTGTTGCTCCATACGAACTTAAAGCTGGAGATGAACTTATTACCTCAAGAATGATATTTCTCTGTACAGGATCAAAACCCGTCATACCTCCGATAAAAAGACTCGAAGAAGTAGGCTATCATACTAGTGATAGTATACTACACATCAAGGAACTCCCCAGGAGCTTGATAATTATTGGAGGAGGATATATTGCCGCCGAATACGGACATTTTTTCTCTGCAATGGGATCAGAGGTTACTATAATTGGGAGGAATCCACAATTTCTACCTCAGGAAGAACCTGAAGTATCAGACCTAGCTAAGAAGGAGCTTTCAAAACACATACATATTCTGACAAATCATGAGGCTCTTGAGAGTAATTACAATGGATCTCTCAAGGAAATTACAGCTAGAAATCGGGATAATGGTGATTTGGTGAAATTTACTGCTGAAGAAGTACTTATTGCGGCAGGAAGAGGGTCTAATAGTGACATCTTGCATCCTGAGAAAGCTGGAATAGAAACTGATGAGAAAGGATGGATCAAAGTAAATGAATATCTAGAATCCTCTCAACCGAATATTTGGGTATTTGGGGATGCAAATGGAAAACATCTATTCAAACACGTGGGAAATTACGAATCAATGGTAGTTTACTATAATGCTGTACTAAAAAACAAAGTAAAGATCGATTATCATGCAATACCAAGTGCAGTGTTTACTTATCCAGAAATAGCAAGAGTAGGATTACGCGAACAAGAAGCCATTGCCGAATACGGTGAGGATAACATAATTATCGGCTATCAAAAATATGAGGATACCGCTAAAGGAATAGCTATGGCTGTTGAAGATTATTTTGTGAAGGTAATCCTTGATAAGGATCGGAGGATATTAGGAGCGCATATTATCGGTCCCCAGGCAAGTATATTGATCCAAGAAATAATCACTCTTATGTATACTCCAGAAAGGAGCAGTCATCCAATCAATCGTGGTATGCACATTCATCCTGCTCTTAGTGAGGTTGTAGAACGAGCATTTGGAAGATTAATGCGACCAAGAGACTATCATGTTTTTTTGGAAGGAATAGCTCGACATCATCATTGAGAGAGAGAAGAAAGGTTTTTCTTTTGCAAAAGTAACAAGGTCGGTTTGGAGGCATAACCTTGGTCTTTGATGATGAGAACATCCCCCTTTTTTCAAAGTTTCCCCAAGTTGATCAGATCGGAATAGTCGTAAAGAATATGGAAGCTAGTATAAAATCCTATGAAAAAATGTTTGGTCCCCCCTTTTTGACCTTAGAATCAGGCTTAAATTCAGGGAAACTAAAAATTGGGCTCTTTCAAGTAGGTGATATTCAGTTTGAACTAATTGAAGTTCTCGAAGGAGAGACTGTTCATTCTAAGTTTTTGAAAGAGAAAGGAGAAGGACTTCATCATATAGGATTCATAGTGGAGGATATAGAGGAAGAATTGAGTAGGCTTGAAAAAGAAGGGATTAGAGTACTAGAGAGGGGTCTAGTTCAAGAAATGGTTAAGTTTGCTTATCTAGACACGGAGAAGAGTTTAGGTATCATTTTGGAGCTTATTCAACTAGCTCTCTAAAGCACAAAAGATTATCTAAGAAATAAATAAGCTTAGTTTGATAGATACTGGACCGTAGTTAATGCGGATCCTACTTGCACCTTTACTAGTTTTTGAATAGGAATTATCTCAAAGTGAGTATCTTTGAGGGTTTCTTTAATCGTCTGTTCAACCCAATGATCAAGTTCTTCTTTTATACCAATTAATTTGGTTTTTACTTCTGGGTGGCTTTCCATTGCAACTTTACACAGCCTCGAGGTCATTGCTGCTCGAAATACTCCCCAATACCTCCGTGCCACCATCGAATCAAAAGCTTGTGCGATACTTGCTTTCCCTTCATACATGGGTGAGGTTTTTGCATGATGGATCTCAGGTGCAATTCGCTTATCAAAATTCTCAACACCATCTGCTACTGATGTGAAAATTTTAGAAGTGGGGTCACAATATTGCATTATAGACTCGAAGCGTGGTTTCACGAAGGTATGTGCCTCTTTCGAGAATTGTAAAGACTCTAAAACTAATTCTCTACGGTTAAAATTAGAAAGAGATTCATTTCCTAAATCTTTGTCGTAGAAGTAAGGCATTTCACACACTAAGGTAAAACCTTGGCCTTCAGTTACCTGTTTGAGATAATCATCTGAAGATGTTCCTGATTTTATTATATTTTGAGGATTTTCGACTCCGTTTTCTTCCATAAAATCATAATATTCCTGGACGCCAAACATCTGAAATATTGCAGGACGCAGTTTCTTGAGGAATGGAGCTTCAGGCTCACCTCGATGGATAGGTAATTGCACTTGTTCCGCAAGCTGAGGTAGTTGTGAGAAAACATCTTCAGTGGCGTGTGAAACATACCAATAGACTCCACAAAAACCTGCGTTGTGAAGGCTATACATAAAAGTGGGTTTAATTCTATTAATCAGAGAAATTAAGGCTTGAGTTTCCGGAGGTGGATTTGAAAATTCTAATTTCTTATATTTAACTGGAAATGTCCATTCAATTTGTTCATGGGAGGCAGGTCGGTAGTAATGTTTGGTATATTTAACAGGATCAAACTCTCCTTTAAACCATCCCTCGTTGAGAGCTGCTCCATCTGGGTCAATCGCTTTAATAAAATACCATGTATATCCTAATTCCTTGGTTGTCTCAGGGTTTTCTGCAAGATATCTGGAAAGAAATTCAATTGTTAGGCTTCCGATAGGCTCATTTGGATGTGGGAATGCAAAAAGAAGAGCATTTTTCGCCCCCTCTCCTATCTTAAGACATGAAATTGGTCTTCCTTCTCTCGACCTTCCAATCTCAGTTAATTCAACAGATTCAAAGTCATTGGTTAGTTTCTTACTAGATTCATATAATTCTTCGATTGTCATAAACTCAGTATAATTTGGAACCTTCTCTAAAACTTCATTTAGTATCATCAAAGTTCCTCCAGGTAGATTAGTGGTTGGAATAATGCTTAGTTTTTAAGGATTAAATCTCAACTTAATTCTGCTAAAGTTTATTATTATTGATGGTATGATTCGCGATAATTCATTGCACAAGCTAAATATCCGCCTAAGAAACCATGAATTAGCATCCATGGTAGGCCAAAATAAGCAACACCTAAAAATGAACCTGGCCCTGAAAATCCCGTTCCAGACGCATAAAAAGTTTCAATTGCTATACACACTAAAAGAAAGTATACTAAATTCATCAGAACACCTGTTAATCCCGCAACGTATTCTTCACGAATTCCTGTATGTTCCTTTAAGAACTTGAATGAAATATCTGCTGAAAATCCAACCATTAAACCAACTAGACACCAACCAAAAACAGCCCAAATTCCTTTTAGCACATCAATCTCATAGTAATACTCAAAAAAAGACCCAACTATCACATACGGAATAAAAACTAGCACTCCAGTTCCAAAAGTTTGATCAGCTTTGTAAATGGCTGAAAGTATTATCAAACTTAAGAAGAGGGAAGTCATGTAGATATAAAACATTCCTATTCCCATGTATGTGTCTCCTTCAACCCCGAAACCCATAGTTGCTTGGCCTGCATAATAGTCCCAAAAAAAGACACAAAAAAAGAACACAATTAGTAGAATACAGCCAAAACTTAATCCCCATTTAACAATTAATCTGAATCCTTTTCTCGAAGACTCGAAACCAATGGGAAACCGATATCCTTTCGATTTAGTTTTTAATGGCATATTCAAATTAATCTCCTGAATAATAACTTGATTCTTTCTTTGAAAACTGTTTATCATATAATTTATTCACCTGCCAACAACCACGATTATCTTCTGAGGCAAAAGCACATAACTTGCTTGGATTACCTGTATTATAGGCTTTCTTTCCGAAACGCCAACAAAAATGACATTGCATCTTCCCGATATAGAAAGGCCAACGTTTCTTTTGATTTCTTATTCGAATCTCCTCACACAACCCCAAAGCGATACTTTTGGGAATAACTTTTTGTTCCATAATTAATCTCTCTAATTTTTTCAAGTTAACATAACATACATTACATAATTAATACGTTTTGGCTTATTAAAGTGTAAAGAAGCTCACATGGAACGGGAAAAATCTTCTTAAAGCTGCACTTCTAGGTTCAAAAATGAGAAAGTGTATTACTCAAATCTTATTTAGATCTTCAGATTCTAATCCTAAGCTTACGTAGGCGTTATAGATGGACTCCAAAGATCTTGAAATCATAAAATTACTGAATTCAAATGGCCGAATGCCTTTTACTACTATAGCAAAAAAGATTAAATTGAGTATCAATGGAGTGAAAAAACGAATCAATAAATTGGAAGAAGAAGGGGTTATCAAGGGTTATTCATGCGAATTAAGCTTTGGAGTCCTTGGAGAGGAAACTGGATTAGCACGAATCAAAGTTTCTAGTACAATTCAAAATGTAGAAGAAGTAATTGACAGTATTGGTAATCATAAGCTCATTTTTACGGTTGGAGTGGGGATCGGAAACAAGATCATTGCTGTATTTACTTATAAAACGAGCTCCGAGGTTGTTCAGCTTGAGAATTGGCTAAAATCTATCTTGCATATAGACACGGTTGAAATATTTTTACTAATGTCAAGACCCATTGAAAATATACCAAAAATCGCTCTTGCTGATTATAAAATAATATTTGAACTAAGAAACAACGGTAGAATGCCATTACAAACTCTTTCAAAGCGAACCCAAATCTCTACAAGGACATTAAAGAAAAGGCTAGATAAGTTAACAAAGGAAGGCATTATTTACTTTTCAACGTTATTATCACCAGGCTCGTCAGAGGAACTGATTATATTCACAATTTTTTGTACATTAAGCTTAGAGACAAATAAAATTGATTTTTTTCAAAGAGTGATGAGAAATTTTGCTGAAAATTTTTGGGTCGGATGGATAGTTGTCGAAAAACCTGTTGTTATCTTAAGTTTCTTTGCTCCTAGCATTAAGGTGATTAGAATTATTAAAAAAGCACTAAAACAAAAATTTTCTGAAATTGAATCCATAGATACGATTACTGGTGGGGAAGGGTTTCATTTCCAAGATTGGCGAGTAAATCATATAACGGAGATGGCAAAAAAATATAGAAACACTAAATAGGTGTAATATGTCAATTTTAACACTCTCAATGAAAGATTTATAATTGACTTCAAGCTAGGAGATAGGAAAAAGGATGTAGAAGATATGTCAACACAAGAGGTTACAATCAGGATGATGAAGGAAGAAGATCTTGAAGTAATTATCGAGATAGATAATAAAGTTCTTGGAGAAAGACGACCAGAATATTGGGAAAGGAAAGTTGAAATGGCTGGAAAGAAATCTCCTCTTCCCTCCCTTGTCGCTGAACTAGAGGGAAAGGTGGTTGGTTTCATTTTTGGTGAGGCTAGTGGTTGGGAATATGGTGTGCCAGAGAATATTGGTTGGGTTGATACGATAGGTGTTGACCCCACTTATCAAAAAAAAGGGATAGGAGGATTGTTAATGAGAGAACTCCTGAATTACATGAAAAAAGTGGGTGTAGATACAGTTTATACATTGGTTAACTGGCGCGAGTGGGAATTACTTCGGTTCTTTAATGCGATTGGTTTTACACGAGGAGATATGATTAATCTTGAATTCAAAATAGATAAAGATTGACATATCTAGGTGTTATTCATCTTTGGATGTGTTTACAAGAACAAGGTAGAGGCTAATGGGTCAATTAGAACAAAGTGTATTATTAGAAGAAGAATTATATTGGGAAATAAAGAAGGAAATCACTTATAACAAGAAATCAGAAAACTTCGTAGATTACCTGTGCAAAGAAAAAGAGAGATTTGATCATCCGCGACCTAGGCACCAAAAAATCTTATCTTTAATCATTTCCATAATTTTAGGCTTTGTTGGTCTGAGTTCCCTAATATTTTCAATAGAAGTGATTGTTACCGCCATTTTTGAAAGACCAGAAAACCCAGAAACGTTTCTTAACCTCCCATTCGAGGTAGCCACTGGATTAGAGGTCTCTACAGGATTTGCTACGTTTCTAGGAATTTCTTTTTCAATTATAACTATTTTGTATGGAGCTTTTTATAGTACACCAAATTGGAGTACTTACCACGATCAAATGTTGTCTCTTTTCAAAAGATTGGAAAATTTTGGGCTGATTAACAACTTTATTGTTTTAACTGAACTGAATAAAAAAACTAAATTCCAACTAAAGAAGATCTCAACTGATATCGATCTAGAATGGATTTATCCATTTATTTTCGATGATTTTCCTCCCTTAATGTTTGAGGTATTATTACTAGCATTTCTTCTTCCATTTTTTGTTTCTACGACAATAGGACTGTACTTTGCAATCCTCGATATGATTTGGGTTCTTATACTGTTTTTAGGGGCACTCTTTATATTAATTCTCTTTGGTTTTGAACAAAGTGGGCTTTCAATCTATCGTAGCTGGAAAAAGTATAGTAGTATTCTTGGTACTGTGATTAGAAAACAACAGGAGATAATTCATTCTCTAATTCTTAATAAGAGTGATGAGATGACCATTATACGACACCAAAATAATTTAAATCGTCTGGTGACAATGTCTTCCTTTCCCATTCCTCAAGTTATCCGTGTTTCAACAATAATTCCCCTTTTTGGGTCATTACTTGGATACTTGATTACGATTGCTGTAATTGCATAAATTAATTTATTTTAACAATCCCCCATACTGAATACTCTGACAATTTTGATTGAACAATAAGTACTAGATTTCCAATAATCGATTTTTGGTCATATAATCATCAGTCCAATAGAGATTAAGAGGATTATTAGTCCAGCAACTAAATCTTCCCCTGATTTACCAAACCCACATAAAAATTCTGTTTCTAGAGATGTAAAAAGTTCACCACTATCATTCTTTAATATTTCAATGTAAGCAGGGCCAAAGAATAATCGTAATCCTCCGAAGATAAGGAAAATACCTCCAATCAAAAAATTACATAATCCAAGAAGTCTGAAGGAGGGAGGAATTTGAGCTTTATCAGAATATACAATTATTAAAAATAAGCTCAAAAATACACCAAACCCTACTTTGATAAAAATCCTTATCAGTGTGATATATGATCTTCTAGGTTTCATTATCACCTCTCCAACAGACATTCCACGGTAGTAATGATTTGACGATTCTGGAAAAAGCTAATTCATGAATGTGCCAAAAATTACATACTGTTCATTCAAGTTTATAATGAAAGGTATAAAATTTAGTGTAAATATTATTAGAATGAATGAAGTCAGTTTGACAATAATATGCCAATAACACAACTTGCTTCAAAGTTTTGTGCTACTAGATTATTGAGCTCATTTAAACAGCGGTTTTTTCAATGGCACCAAAAGGAAAAGTCATCACTGAGAATTCTAAAACACAAAGCCATAAAACATTTTATTTGGAAGAGGGAAATTATGTTACAGGTTATTATGCTACGTTAGTTTACGTTATGAAAGGCTTAGTAAAGGCTGTATACGTTTTGGATACATTTCATAAGAAAAAACTTGAGATTCTCTCAGAAAACTGTAAACTAGAATCCGTTCCAATCTTTGAAGTCCAATCTCCTAACAAGGAATTGAAAGATGTAGAAGTCTTTGCAGTTATTGATAAGCCATAAGGGAAATATCAATTCCACCTCTAGAAAAAAGAAAGGAGGGAGATCTATTAAGCATTCTTTTATTTTTAAGCATGAATTATAAGAGATCTAAAGACCATAAGAACTACAAGAACATATTTTGAAATGGTTTACTTTATCAAGAAGAAGAGCTTTTTGATACTATGAGAATATCAATAAAATCTCAAATATTCTGGAGAAAACTCAAAAATGAATAAAATCAAATTAAATAGAATCACGATTTCTAGTCTCTGTCTTCTTCTCCTTTCATTGCTAATCATGTCTGCTACACTACAAATAACCCAAGGGTCTCCAGCAGTACCAGTTAAAAGAACATTGATAACTCCTAATCAATCGATTGACGCATACTCGGACTTTTGGGAATCAGCCTGGGTATGGGTGGGTCATGAAGGAGATATTAATGCCCGTGCAGAGCTTAATTCAAAAGATCTTGGATTCGGAGAACAAAACCTTAATCTATTCATAGCAAGCTACCGAGATGTCTATGATATATTCGATCATGCAAACTGGTGGTTTCGACCAACAGATGATCCAGGAGATCAAAATACCGAGGTAGAAATCCATTTTAGAACCAATAACGCTGAACTAGCGAGAGAATACGCTAACCTCATAGTTGAATACATGAGTAGAGGCTTAGCAATAAGCTATGAGTACGAAGGAACATGGGCATGGGAAGATTGGAGGGGTGACACATGGACCGATCTCACTGCTGTCCGTTATCATTCTCACATAGTCTGGCCGTGGTTCACTACCTTTATCAACGATGAGATTATTCCTCGAGATATTGGAGGATTAGCTGAAACCATTAATGTGACGGAAGCATCCCATATTAATGCCTGGGCGTGGCCAGATGGAGGTAGCACTCCCTCAGTTGGTTTCGCCTTTGGTTTCGATTTCAATTATGAAATCGCTGACTATCTGGCTGGATCCTATTCACTCACCATGAATGAATTGATCCACACAGAAAAGATTCAAGTAAATAACTATCAGGATCACCTCTGGATTAACTATGCTCTCCCCGATGTTACAACCCTAACATCTACCCCTTCATCTAATAGTAGTTCCTCTACAATTTATCGGAAGTATCATCCTCCCCCTGAACCATGGGTTACTCATCATTACTGGGATGTCGATTTCCAAATCTTTGATGGCGTCTATACCGATCTCTCAGTCAGCTTTGATTATACATTCGTCCCAAATTACCTACAATCATCGGTGGAAGCAGCACTAGTGGTCAACCATTACGGATACGTATACAAAGGGATTAATCTCCGAGGAGAGTATGCAAGACTCATTGATTTTGAAACTTTGCTAAATTGGGATCCCAACATAGTAATAGTGGAAATAAATTACAGACCAAACAAAGAAGGCATTGAAAATATGAACACCCTAGATCTAACTATCGTTTACAATGATTTTGACGATCACTACAGCACCGCAAACGCTCTAGCTATGGATGTCGAAAATCTTTTAGTAATCGATTTTTCAGATAACCATACCGATCACAATTGGTGGGACTGGCATCGTCTCCATTATGAAGGAAATACCTATCAGTTTCATGCTGATGATTTCACTTCTACTATGAGTCAAAATCTTCTAAGTGGTAGTGATCTAATCCTAAGTAGTCCCGTGTTCGAAAACCAGGATCTCACAGCTCCAGAGTATAAACAGCTATCTTACTACCATCCTGATGTAAGCCAATGGATAGATGTAGCAGATTTCTGGTGGAATCCACTATCAGAGGAAGTGATAAATCCAATAAAAACGTATGGAGATGGAGGATCATTTGTAAACGAGGATATCAACCTGTTATCACAGTGGAGTTGGTCGACATTTCCATTCAGCAGTAACTATTCTGTTTCCAAATTTCCAATAATTGTGCCTTATGACGCATATACTGTCTATCCACGCGAAAACAACGGTTGGGGTTGGCATATCAATACATGGGAAGATCCTTGGTTTAGTGATATAAGCTATGTGAATCATAATTTGGAAATCTATACTGAGGCAGCTGCTCTTGAGTTTGTTGATGAAAATTATAATCCCAATGGGACTGTATTCAATGATTTTGGATTGAAATTTGACTACACATTCCTTGAGGATGTTGTGGATACCCAACCTCCAAGTGGGAACTTTTATTACGAAAATTTCACCTCAGGAGAAACGTACTGGGGTGATAGCATCCAAGATCAAGATATCACCTTTACAGGAACGGATAACCACCTCCACGTGAGAATATGGGATACTGATTCACAAGGCATCAATCACTTCTGGTGGCCAGCCTATTTCTGGAACGGAACAGATTGGGAACAACGTTTTACCTCCTCAGGGATCAAAGAAACAACAGTAAATGCATATTTTGCTGACCTACCAGCCCAAATAGCTCAATTTGAGCAGGAACTTCCAATGACGGTTTGGTGGGAAAGTGGACCAGTAATTGACTATAATATTACGTGGGATACAACAGGTTTTGCAGATGGAGAATGGACGTTTGTAGCTTACAGTGATGACAATGCTGGGAATTGGGCAGACTTTGGGATACACAATCTACTGGTGGATAATTATGATGAAACAACCACCGCTGCTCCTGTCATTAATTTGCTTAGCGCGGAGAATGAAACGGTATATGGAACCCATACCGTCCAAATAGAAGTCACCGATGACGTTGGAGTCTTCGCAGTGGTCTTGACTCGGGATTTTACAGGTTTCTTATTGGATGATAGTGATAGCAAT
>JBHLPG010000264.1:0-5599 GCA_048939725.1 Promethearchaeota archaeon
AAAAAGGTCCTTAGAGAGGATATTTGGTGGAGTTTGTTACATTTAATTTAGCTTAATAGTAAATATTTTTGTCTTCTATCTTGTTGTATAAGAACTCGAGGTCACACTAAGACGCCTGGTTAAAGAGGAGACAAAATTCTAGTAACTAAGGAGTGAAGGATTCTCGCAAATTCCTTGGAATCATCATTTGGAATGAAATAATAAAATTCTGATGATCCAACCTCTAGCTGGAGTGGTTCTTTGACAACAGGATCATCAGGTGATCTTAGGATTCCAATAAATGCGATTGGGACATCAATAGTATTTATATCTTTGAAACGCTGGTATAAGGCCCTTGATGCTTCAAAGGAATCATTACTGTCTTTTAAAAATGCAATAATGGCCCCACTGGAACGAAAATGATGGCCAAACATTTTATTATAGAATCCGTTTCCGAGTGGTTGGACAAGAATTACTTTTACTATTCTATTGGCAACAGAGATCTCTATTGTTGAAACAGCAAGTGATAAGTCTTCAATTGTTTGATTTGTGGATTGGCCATTAAATTTTTGAACCAAAACACGGAGTAATGGGAATAATAAATCCACAGGATGGCATAATAGGGAGATTCGAATCATATATTTATTGGATTGTTTTATTACTGGCAATTGATCCCTCAAGTAACATGAATTAATGATTAAAAGATGAAGATTGAGAATTTTTGTCTGTACAGTATTTGTCTAGGTTTTCTTATGTTTTCGAGAGTATAAGAAGAAATCATTGTTTTAAGTATTCTCCAATTAATTAGCCTTAAAGCTGAGCGAGGAGTTTACCTTGGATTTTATTCCAACTAGGTAGGAAGATGTGTCTTAAAAGGCTGGATTTGCTAGGAAAAGTATTTCCTAGGATAAATACTATATAAGAAGAAGAAAGTAGTTCTGGATCTTAAGAAGTATCACTTTACACGTTAGAAAATTTTTAAATTGTCACGGAAATCTTGGATTATTTATGTTGAAGTTGTCCATTTTAACACAACAAGAACAAGAATCAATTCATGTGGCTGCATTAAATGTATTAAAAACCGTTGGATGTGAGATTCAGGATCCCAAATGGTTGAATCTCTTAGCGAAAAACGGAATAAAAGTCGATTTCACAACTTCAAGGGTCTTTATAACTGATGAGGACATTGTCAACTCCTCACTTGAATCCTGTGGTCACTCAATTAAGTATGCTGCTAGAGATCCTCAAAAAGATTGGGTTATAGGCCAAGGGGTGGCTAAAACCCACACACCTGAAGGAATGACACATGTCATCGATTTGGAATCAAGATGTCACCGAGAAGCCCAATTATCTGATCTGGCAGATCTCACACAAATTTGTGACTGTTTATCTAATGTCGATGGGGTAATCGATCCTGTAGTCCCTTATGATGTACCTCCAGTATTACAAGGTGTTATAGTAACAAAAACATTAATGGAAAATACAACCAAACCAATTGATCCTGCGGGAATCGCATTAAAGGAGGGGTTTCCTTTTGTCATGCAGATGCTTATCGCACTCCTTGGGGATCGTGATATTTCAGAATACAGTTTAGGGGTTGGTGTTACTGCAACAAGTCCATTACAATTCCCATTTGATCAATTGGATGCCTATTGGCAAGGAATTGAACTGGGATCATGCTGTGATGTTGGTTCAATGCCACAGGCGGGATCAACAGCACCTGCTTCTCTAGCAGGGACATTAACTTTGTTCGTAGCTGAAATACTCATGGGGATCATTCTGGGTCAGGTGAAAAAGCCCGGATTATCTCAATTTGTGTTCGTACGACCTTGTATTTCCAATCCACGGTATGGGATTTTTAATTCAGGGCCGCCTGAAGTTGGTTTACTCCAAGCAGCAGCCACTCAATTGTGTAAGGAAAAATATGGGCTTCTTGTTAATGCAGGCTGGGGCGTAAGCGATTCCCATTATATTGGTCCCCAAGTTGCTTATGAAAAATGTTATCTCTGGATGATGTCGTTAGCTGCTGGCGCAGATATGATATCAGGTATAGGGGGCTTGGGTAGCGGGTTAATTTCATCCCCCACACAGATTATTATTGATGATGAAATCATCGCTTCTCTTAGGCGAAGTGTCCAGGGAATTAAGATAGATGATTTCCATTTAGGGGTGGAGATGATTAAAGAAACTGGAATTGGGAAAACGTTTCTGTTTCATCCCAAAACAAGTCAAATTATGAGAGAGGAATGGCAATTATCTGACATCTTAAGCCGAGATTCCTATAATACCTGGCAAGCTGTAGGTGCACCAGATTTAGTTGGTCGAGCAGAAGAAAAGGCTAAAGAGATTCTTTCGAGTTATCAGGTAGATCCATTGGATCCCACTCTAGAAGGAGTCATCACCACTATCCTTAATGAAGCCAGTAGGAAATTACTTTAAGAATTTAGAGATATAATATTATTAAAAAGATCTTTAGGAAAGCTGGTTTGTATTTTAATGACCAGACAAACAATCGTTCATACGTTGATATGGGAGTTTGAGAGTGAATTTCAAGGAGTCATAAAGACACTAATGGAAATTTCGGAGGAGGAGGCGAAATGGAAACCCACACCTTGTTTGAAAACATTTGATACTATTAGACAATGGAATGAAAAAGGAAATGAATGGATTTCATCACAATCTCTTAACCCCGTCTCTACCATCGAATTCAAAGTAGTACACTTAGCCCAGTGTGATAGAAGGGTTATTCATTAAACATCTTCTATTCATTACCTTCCTCCATTAATTAGAATTTCTCTTTTGAAATGATTTTCTCAGTTTTTAATAATCACCGCGATTGAAGGGGCATACTTTTATACAAACGGAACAGCCATGTTGTTTATAAAACGGAATGAAGCATTTTTCGTCCTCAATGTATGTTTTTGAACCATTCTCATGGACTTTTGGTGTCCCATATATTGCAGCCCCGGGGCATTCCTTAACGCAGATTTGACAACTTTGGCAATACTCTTCTACCCATTTATGCTCATTAGTTGTAGACAAGGGTAAATTTTCGATACTGGTAAAGATGGCTGAAAGACGATGACGAGGACCAAACTCTGGGCCTATTAATAGGCCATTAAGGCCAAACCAGCCCATACCTGCCAGCATACCAAGAGGCGGATATACTGCTAAGCCTCCTAATGGATGACTGGCTTGTGCACTAAATCCGTTGGAGCGTAAAAAGTCAGTAAGTTTATTAGTTATAACACCTAGAGAATGATAGGTTCCTAAGACTTCTTTCTGGAATGTGGGACTTGGAGCTGTTTCCAACTTCTCTTTATCCATCTCCATTGAAAGGACAATCACATTTTCGTGAATGACAGCCTTATCTTGAAAAATGTATTTTGGATCGAGTTTACAGTAACCAAGGGCTCCTACATTATTCCGTTTCGCAAACTCTTCAAATTCTTCTAATAACGCATCATCAATCTCTGTTAATGCAGGTTTTGGGTTTTTATTCAATGATTTAACCGTCTTTGCCAAATTATTTCTCATTGGTAGCATCATTCCCAACATTGAAGGGAGAATTCGGATACTTATTGGAGGAGCATGTCCGATTGATTTTTTAGGGTTAAATAGTCCTCTTTCAGGAGAAGTAGGATCAGGCAAAATTGCCCCTTCATAATTTGCGATGCTTGCTTCTACACTCGTATCAATCATCATTTTATTTCTTAATGGCACAATGATTCTTCCAACTAATTTGGACATTTTTTTTCCTCTTATTAGTATCTAAATGTTGGTACCAATTTTTTATATTTAGTTCTTATTACCAAATGACATTGTTCCATCAATCTTGTGCAATGAACCAATATCAACCCGAAAAATGAATTACTAGGTTTTAGTAGGTAGCAGAATGATATTTATTTGCGAATTTAAAAATATTTTCCATCTTCAACTATTGATAATGGAAAGTTATATCAATCCTAATCACTAGAGTTATCATCATGAATGTGCCTGAAAAAAGATTCTTAAAGGTTGTCACAACTTATTATAAGACAATTACTACTTATTTACGTAATTATAGATATGATGACATTGATATTGGATTTGATGTTTTCATTATTGATTTTTTAGGTAATAATCCTTCGTCTACTATGACAGAAATCGCGAATTTTCTGAAAGTAAAGTCCCTAGGTACTGCAACCAAACGCATTGATCGATTGGTGGATTTTGGATATGTTAGTAGGACTAATCCTGAAAAGGATAGAAGACAAGTACAGATCAATTTGACTGAAAGTGGTAAAGGACTCTATCAATATTTTCTGCAAAATCGATTATCAACTATGAAAATAATTATGAAAAATTTCAAGGAAGAGGAATTAAACACTTTTCTCAGCATAATTGAACGTTTATTGAAATTATATAAAGAGGTACCCTTGGATTTCTTTGCGTCTGGATAGGATCCCGGAAATTCAATCTTATAGAAGTGAATGGTGTCACCATATGAAGAGTTGAAATCATAGTATCATGTGCGAATTAAAATTTCATTAGAACATTTTTCAGGTCTTCAAGAGTTATTTTCTTTCAATTCCCCATGATTCAGCACTAGATCTGATAAAAATTCCCCAGTTATGTCTAATAGTTTAGTTGCGCTATCTGAAACAAGATTTATTTGATATGTGGTATCAAGACGATTTCGTGAATATACAAACCATGATATTGGTTCCAATAATTTACTTGCAAATTCCTTTCCTGTTTTTTCAATAGCTTCAATTGAAAGACTTGGCTTTTCGTCAGAATTCGCTCCCCACATAAGAGGATAAACAAACCTTCTCTTTGAATCTTTTCGAAGAACGAGTGTATCCTCTGTAGTTCTTGTATTAATGATAGATTGTGTCAAAAATCTACTATTAGATATAAGGATTGTGTTTCCTGTCGGGAGAGTGATTTTTGTATAATTCACAGTGATTTCTTTCACCCGCCCTTCAATTTTAGTATCAGGAAGGATAATATAATCCCCAATTAAGAAAGGTCGAGCTGCCATAATATAGAGGCCAGCTAAAAAATTACCCATAGTGGTAGTAGAGGCAAATCCAATTGCAGTTCCTAAGATTGCTGAAATACCCAATAAAGTGCCTTGAAAAGCTGGAAAATTATTTAAAAAAGCAATGATACAAAAAGGGATAATTATCATTCTACCCAGAACATTCAATGTATTAATGACAGTTTTTGTCATTCTAACAGCTAAAGCTTCAAGAATCGAACTCCAAATTAACAATAATATGATTGTTATTAATATCCAAATGAATAATAGAATTACCAGGTCAAATAAAGCATCATATGTACCAGGTTCTTGAGTTAAATTATCAATTTCAATCTTAATGAAGTCATCATAGCCTAAATTATGTGAGGTAATAATTCCCATAAGAATGATCAAGTACATGAGAGTTATAGAAAATTTCATTTTACTAATTTTCATTCTGAATACACTCCATTCTAAAAATGTGTCTCAAAGTGATTAATCAATAGTTTCCCAAATTGTTTTGCCTGGTTTAGCTCATGCTCATTTGGATGCCCATAAGAAGAAGGCAACCACCCATAACGACCATTAGAATTCTCTTGTCTAGCATATAATTGA
>JBHLPG010000265.1:0-5590 GCA_048939725.1 Promethearchaeota archaeon
TCGACAGCCATTGACCTCGGTTATGATCCGTTCCGTCAAGGAGCTGGACGTGTCGACGCATGGCGTGCTGTTAATGCCGCGTTCGGTAACGAAACTGCAGACGGGGATCCCCTTCTAATGTTTGGTAGTACAGCAACTTTTGATCGTGTTGCTACACAGGATGATCGAGCAAGTGGATGGCTAGGATACTATACAGGTTTATATGAAGCTGGAGACCCCTTTTCTCCCGAACAAGATCCATCAACCCGTCGCCAATATCACCCATCCGATCTTGGCTATAATATGCTTGATAATAGTATTTTTACAGGGAGTTTATTCCCAGGTGACTCTCAAGTAACTCAGATAGCTGCTTCAGTCGTCTTAGGTGCAACTACAGCTGATTCTGTTGCTGCCTATGAATTAGTGGCTTGGAATGAGTCTACTAGTGTACTAAATTCAGCTGGGTGGAATACCACATGGCCTTTAGAGGATAATTTTGATACAGCATTCATGAACCAATGGGATGCTTGTGACTACGCTGTAATACACCTCACATATCCTAAAAGTGATTTTGAAGATGTCTATACTGATGTTTATGATAGCAATTATGTATTCTTACATGATTGGAATGACTCCAATGGTAATGGAAGAATAGATTTTGCTCCAGAAGCTAACGGTGAAGTACGCCGAGTTCAGAGTGACACAACGAATGGAAATCATCACCAATTACACGTTGGAAAACCTGGAAATGCGTTTTACAAAACAGGTCCCCATGGAAAAGGCCCAACTATCTACTATCGAGATGTTGGAAATGAGAATGGTTTATGGGATTCTCTCGATGTTCTAGTTACCGTCCGCCTCTTTCAAAGGGTTCCCTGGCAAGGGGCTCCAATCGATGTCGATGTGGCACATGATACCGATGCATCATGGGATGTTACAGTTACAGTTGACGACTCTGCCACTCCTGGTATGTACGGAGGTTATCTCGAGTGGACAAAAGATGGTAAAGTAGCTGGACTCACCCCTGTCTGTGTTAGAGTTGATGGTTTAGCTCCTCCTGATCTAACGTTATCTTGGGGTGGATCTGATGGACGTGCATATGATAATGGTGCTACTTTTGGCGCTGTGAATTGGTATGGACAAACCCCTATTAGTGGAGACTGGCGATTCTATTACGTCGACATTGACTACTTCCTAAATAACAACACTGATGACTTTACAACCTGGGTCATGACGAACGTTACTTGGACCGATCCAGAAACTGTGATTGATGTACACGTCTTTATGAGTGGTTATGGCAGTATGGCGTACTTTGGTCCTTATAGTGCAATCCAATCTCAATCTGAGAATTTCGACTATACAGGCCGAACTGATGGCACACCTACTTGGGAAGGTCAGAATGTACTACTAACTGACTTTACCTGGGATGTAAGCGGTTACTGGGACTGGGATAAAACCATTCAAGACGATTGGTACAATGATAATTCCACAGCTTCCTGCGGACATCTTGGATATCTTGGTATTGCTCTGCATACAATAGAATATGGTTCAATGGCCGCTTCAGAAAACTTCACCATCACTGTAAGTGCAGTTCGTAACTCTACTTTGACCAGTTTCCGTGAAGCTGGCCTCCAAACTATCGATGATAGTGATGATCCATCTTTGATTGGTGGATATCCACCAACTGGTACAAATGTAAGCCACAACACATTAGATGGACTTATGTCTAACGCACCTGCTGCGACGATTCGCGCTGTAGATGCTGATAATGCGGTAGTTACTAGTGGTAGTAACTGGGTGGGGCCTCATGCTCGATTTAGTGGTACATTCGATTCTTGGTCTTTACCAGGATTTCCAAGTGTCTCCATTCGGGATACTGAGATCAGAGTTGAATTAGTTGATTCAATTAGATTAGAAGGCACGATGACAGCGGGAATAGCTGAACCAAATTCTGATTCTGATATCACATATCAACCTGAATGGACACAACCTTGGCCTGATATTGAAGCTGGCCAGCGTATAGTATTGGATATGACTGTTCCTGACCCCCCAGGTATACCTGGAGATCCTCCTCATGATTTGGAGCTGGTACTAATTTCTCCATCTGGGGTCATTGTTGAAGAGAGTACAAATGAAGGAAGTGTTGAACATATTAGCTATCTAGCTACCACAAGTGGCACTTACATCATTGGTGTTGATTACTGGGGTGTCGATGAAGCACCCTATTACTTCTGGGGTGATTGGCCTGGTGGTGTCCCATTCATAATCACAGGTTCAGCGTCACTAGGTGTTACCAGTCCAAGAACACCAGGTTTGACTGCAACAGTCGATAGTCATGGTCTTGACAAAAACGGTGTGTTTGAGGTTGTTTTTAAAGGATATACTGGAACATCCTTGGACTGGTTACCATTCGCAGAATACAGAGTAGTTGATGTAGATATTACAAATTTCTTGCCACCGAGTATTGAGGTAACATACCCAAATGGTGGGGAAACTGTAGGCCCTGACCCAGTTACTATTACATGGACAGCTAGTGATCCGAACGAAGAAGACAGTCTTTTATTCACGGTGGAAGTTAGCAGTGACGCAGGCAGTACTTGGGAACGTCTTATCCGCAATAGAAGAGAAATCTATTCCTATGAGTGGGATCCAACAGATAATGGCTTCGAGCCTGGTAGTCAGTACCTTGTCAAAGTTACAGTAACCGATGCACTATTTGAGGTTAGTGATGAATCTGATGCAGTGTTTACTTACATTGACATTGTATCAGTTCCGACAACTACTACAGAAATGCCGACAACAGAAACAACATCTACAGAAGGAGGACCCACTTCTTTCGATCTCTTTGGATTTACGACAGCTGCTGTGTTCATAGTATGGCTAACTAAGCGTAAAAGGTCTAAGAAGTAAACTCAGAAGGGAATTTTTCCCTTCCTTCTCCTTTTTTTATTATCGCCTACGCTTTCTCTTCCTACGCTTTTTTCGGGGTTTTTTGGTTACTTTTGTAGGAATGGTGTCTTCTTTTGGAGCTTCCTTTTGTGATGCGATTTCAGGAAAATCCTTAGAAATCTCCTTCAAAACTTCTTCTTGAGAAACATCTTCAAGGTCTGGTTCAAGCTTTTCTTCCCCATTTTCATTAATTTCCTCACGAATATCTTTTGTAGCTTGGCGGAGAACTGCCTTTATTTCAGCAACATCTGGAGATTCATAAAATATAGATTCCATTTTGGAGGATTCCTCCCTCTTAAAAACAGCAAGATCCTGAATCATTTCTTGTGCTCGTTTCATCTCCTCTCGGAGTGCAACTGCATCAACAGTTTCTTCTAACTGTCGGTCAGTAAGACTTGCACTTGATTTTATTATTTTAAGGCTTTCCTTGGGGATTTTCAATCCTACTCCAGCAACTAATGCATCTAAGACAGGAGTAAAGTCATCAAAGATGCTTGTATCAACGATCTCTTGCTGAATTTCTACATTGAAAACATCTGCGAATCTGAGGGCTAATAAATCAGTTAATTCATCAATAGCAAAACTTTGTTCACTATCACATATTACTGCAACCGTGATCTCCCCTACTCGTCTAATATGAATTGTTAAATCATCAGTTGAAAATCTTTCGATCATTCGACCAGTGACTTCTGACATTAAATCAAGAATCCCGGTCAATAAACCAGAGAAAATAGTGTCAGGGAATTCTAATCCAGAATAGGAACGACTTAAGAGGCATGTACCACCAGAGCTGATGAACCAGACATAATGTACGACTGGTGCTTCTCTCCCAACTTCATAAGATGGAACAGCAGAAGCCATTCTTACAGCTTGCGTAATATCTTCTTCTTGAACTTCATCTCTCCCTTTTTCTGCTGCCAAAGTGACCGCTTTAGTAGCGATTTCTCGAGCCCTTCGTGTTAAGAGGTTATTTAAAGCTTTAACGCTTTCCTTAGCAACACGGGATATTCCAGTTTTTTTTAAGATCTGCCAACATTCTTTGTTATCAAAGCCTAATTGAATGCTTTGCTTTTGAGTTTCTGACATTACACTTAGGTACTCCGCGGACGATCTTATTTAATACACTCTACTGAATGGTATATGAATTATAGGTTTTATTCTAGGATCAAAGAATTAATTTTACCTCTAAACATCTCTTCTCCTGTAATAACTAAAAAAGTTAATCTAAAGGTTCAGGATCTACTAAGTAATTGTATTCATATATTCTTATCTTTATATTTTTCTAATGAAAATCCTTTGAAAGTGGTTAAGCTGTTTTAATTCTAAGCTTTTTGTTGATTTTATTTCCGAAATCATTTATGAAAATAATTAAAAAGAATGTACTTGATTAATAGATTAATATATGAAGCTATGAACCAGAAAATAATTTCCTTTGAGAGAAATTGTATTATATTTTAGTAAAAAACCAAGATCAAGAAAACCAGAACCTTAATGCTTGTTGATGTTTACTCAATCATTTCTAGAAGCTCTGACACCTATACCCTGATTTAAGATCAAACTAGGATTCTCACTGCTATCGCTCAAAAAAAAATAATTCAACCGACAAAAAAAGCTAAGCATTCAATAGAGAATAATAATTTTTTTGTGACATTAAAAAGTGGATTGGATAGAAGGGGTACTACTCTAGTTAATACCATAAGTAAAGTTTTTTAAGTATAAATGGGTTAGTTTTGCAGGACAAACGACTCGACCTGTGGCTGGCTAGAAATGGAACTTGAGCTAAATAATTTAGTGAAAGACTTTTTACGGTTCAGACAATTTGATTTTGATTCAAATGTAACATTAAGGGGGAAGAATGATAGAGAATTTCAGTTTTCTTATTTAGTTCATCGGTCTAAAGATAAAAATGTCGATATAGGTGGAAGAATCGGTGTAATTGTCAAAGATTGGTCAAGATCATGTGGCTATAATGTTATATTGGAGGCAGAAAGACTACAAGTGAACACTGGCCTAACGAAAGTCATGGTATGTGCCAACCAATTTTCAGCGACCGCTCGGGAACTTGCGGAAAAATTAGGAATCTTAACTCTTACTAATGGGGAGTTAGTATCGATTAGAAAGATGTACATGCAACAACCCTCTTTTGAACCTTAAAAAGAAGTATTAGTTCTAATTCTATAGTTTCAATCCTTATGAAATCCCTTTTACGTTTTAATTATAACACTTCTTTCTTTAGAAGGAACAATTACTAAAAATGGCTTTAACATTTCATTATTATAAGATAGTAATGGTTCAATTTCTGCTAATGAAACTTCAGGAGTATTATTCTCTTCAGAACGATGAGATAAGATTGCAATTTGAGGTGCTGTTGCGTTGATGAATTCCGCAGCACTCCAGTTAGATAAATGCCCCTTAGGACCTAAGATTCTGTACTTTAAAAAGTTTGGATAAGAGCTCTGAAGAAGTAAATCAAATGAATGATTCGCTTCTATTATTAAAACCTTTACGTTTCTAAAACCATCAATTAAAAAGGGTGTTGTTCTTCCACAATCATTTAAATAACCAACCAGGGGAATGCCATGAAGAGATTTAATCAGGAATGCGACAGGATCAGCAGAATCGTGTTGGATCTCATAGGGAGTAATAATCGCCTCTTTTCCTA
>JBHLPG010000266.1:0-5589 GCA_048939725.1 Promethearchaeota archaeon
AACTACCAACTTATCGTCTCTTCCCATTAGATCAAGTAGAAAATCAATCCTATGCCACAAAAAATGGTGCCTGATAGTTGCATGATCCAAAACCACGCTAGCTCTGGGGTTGGTTTCTCTGTCTGGGTTATCAAATAATTTGATCCCCATTTTTCGATTCGTTTTCCAATGGCTATTCTATGATCTGCCGTCACATATATGGCTGCAGTTCGCTCCCCCAAGAAGATGCCACCGATATAAATGGGTTCTAATCCTGAAAATAAGTCAACTCCATAGTGTACTGCTATTCCTGTTGCTAATAACCAAATTTCAGGATTGTTATAGAAATAAAAGCTTGGATCTAGGATGAAGATTACTATCCAAAGAAAGACAACAATAATGTAGTCATGAGTAAGTTTTCGAACTAAATTAGGGGGGAGGGATAATTTCCGGAGGAATAAGGAAGCAAAATCTGGTAATTGGCTACTGATAAGTATTATGAATACCCAAGTGCCTGTAAGTTGAGCGTTATGGAAAGAGAACCAGAAAAAAATGACTCCTAAAGTCCATTCAGAATGTTTCAACGCTTCCATATTCTCATACCACTTTTTCATAACAGTATACTGAAGTAAAGGAAGATTGCGATCATTAAAATCCAAGATCCTAGAATTGTGAGAAACCAGAGCCATGAGAGCTCATCACCAATGTTTTCAGAACCAATGTATGATCCTTTGATTATTTTTCTAAACCAAGCTCCAATTCTAGTATTTTCTTCTTTACTGAGAATTAAAATACTACCTCTATGGGTTAATGGGGAGAAGAGAAAAACAGGATTTCCACCTGAGATGATATCTTCTAATATATGAAGGAAAGATCCAAGAGTTAAGAATCCTAAGACGGGAAACATCCAACTGAAAACAAATAGACCTAGTATAAAGAAGATCGTGTGAGATAGTTCGCGATGACCTCGAATGAATCGTTTTCCTCGAAATAAGGCCCAATCAAATATGTCTGGAAATATTGATCCAATGCACAGTAAAAAAAGACCCAAAGCATCTATTGAAGTATTCAATATGGCTAGACAGATTAAACCAATACCTAGGGTCCATTCTAGGTGAGCTATTGGTTCCATTGGATCGTTGATCTCCATGTTTTCTAATTTATCTAATTGTTGGGACAGATGAGTTGCCTTTTCTTCGTTAGCTGTCTTAAGATGTCCGTTGGCGGTTTCTATCATTGAAATTATTCATCAATTGATGTTAAGACAGTGTAAGCATCCTGACGAAGCGAGATTTTTTAAGCTTGTTGAATCATTCCTGTAAATAAAGAGTAAGAATATTCAACTACAAATTTTTCTGGCAAATTAAGTAAGAAATCTTGAGATCCTGTCTGGTAGAGTGGTTCATTATCCGCATAATTAATCTTAATTTTGATAAATGCAAGCCGGATCTTTGTGGATATGCATGTCTCAAGTATTGTCCTCTAGTAAAAAAAGGTATGAAGAATGTTATAACAGTTCGTAAAGACACAGGAAAGCCGATTATCAATAATAGTAAATGTTTGATGGCTAAAAAAGGAACCTGTGGGATTTGTATAAATAAATGTTTTCCAGGGGCAATAAGTGTTGTAAATCTTCCGAGTACTGAAACTGCAGGACTTCAAGTTCACTGTTATGGGGAGAATGGGTTTCGTTTTTTTGGTGTACCTCAAATCATACCTGGAAAAGTCGTTGGATTATTAGGTGTAAATGGAATTGGCAAGTCTACCATACTTGAAATTTTAGCGGGAAGAAAAGTTCCAAATGGAGGAAATTTTCATAATCCAAAAAATGGTTTTCGGAATTTCACGGATCAGTTATCAATAGCTAGCTTTCGTCAATTTCTGGATGATCTTACTTCAAAGAAACTCTCAATTGCTTACAAACCTCAGGTATTTACGGAACTTCTCACGAAAGTAGAGTCAGTACAACAGATTATTTCATCCAACCACCAAGATGGGATGTTTTCGAAAGAAACAGTGGTTGATTTGATGGAGTTGAGACCTATTCTGGATCGTGTTCCATCAGAATTATCAGGGGGAGAACTACAGCGGCTTGCAATAGGTATTGTGCTTTTACAAAATACAGATGTGTATCTAATAGACGAGCCATGTACTTTTCTTGATTTTCGTCAACGAATTAAGATGGCAGAGATCTTTCACAAATTAGCTAATGAAGGAAAAGTTGTATTTATCGCTGAACATGATATAGCTATTCACGATTTTCAAAGTGATGTAATCTACATATTCTATGGAAAACCGCATAAATTTGGAGTCATGTCTCGTCTAGCTTACACTGTAAAAAAAGGGATTAATAATTTTTTACTTGGAAAGTTAAAAGATGAGAACATTCGGATTCGGGGGAAGGAAATTATTTTCACACGAGTTGTTAAAGAACGACAATGGAAAGGGATTCCTGGAATTGATTATCCCTCATTCACTAAACAACTGGGAACGTTTACTTTAACTGCTAATAGAGGTATCATTCATTTTGGTGGAATTCTTGGTGTACTTGGAGAGAATGGATTAGGAAAAACTACATTTGCTCAATATTTGTTTAACACCTTGAAAACAGCCAAAGTTTCTTATAAACCCCAATTTTTACATCGAAAATTTCAGGGGACTGTACGTGACTTTTTAACACGTTATTCAAATAGATATATTGATTCCAAGGAGTATAAACTTTATATTCTCAAACCTTTCTCTATTTCACATCTTCTTGAGAAACCAATAAGTGCATTGAGTGGGGGTGAATTACAACGATGCTTTCTAGCGGGTAGTTTAGGGAAGAAGGCTGACTTATACATTATTGATGAGGGAAGCGCGTTTTTAGATGTTGAAGAGCGATTAAATGCCACACGAGTCATCCGTCATATAGTATCAAAAAATCGAGCTGCTTGTATCGCCATAGAACACGACATACAAATTGCAGAAGCCTTAGCTGATACAATATTGCTATTTGAGGGTGAATCTGGGTATTCTGGTAGAACAGTAGGACCTCTTCCCAAAAAAGAAGGGCTTAACCGTTTTTTACAACGAATTAATATTACTTTCAGACGCGATCCCGAAACAGGGCGTGCTCGTTTAAATAAGTCAGGAAGCAGGTTAGATCGTGAGCAACGAGAAATTGGAGCCTATTATTATGATGTATGACCTTAATCGTGTATCTTCTAGCTAAAAAACGGGAAAATTAAATTAAAAATCTCTGCTGGAATCGGTAAGCATAATATTGCTAATATTATCGAAAAAGAAGCAGCAATTTTACGACTGTTTGTAATTGAGGATAAATCGTCTAAAGGGCCTGCATGTCCAGTCCTCGAATACATGAGAAGTATAAATATTGCAAAAAACCAAAATCCTAAGAGTGTCATTAGTGCTGCACTAAGATAAGTTAATAAGCGGTGGTTGTTTTCAGAAAATAGACTTCTCGCAACGTGTCCTCCGTCAAGTTGACCAACAGGAATTAGGTTTAATCCTGTTAGCAATAATCCGATGTAACCTGCTATAGCTAATGGATGGAGAAAGATTTGAGTACTAGGCCCTGTTTTCGGAATAATAATGTATGCAAGAGTTTCAAATAAGAGAATACGGAATCGAGTGTCACTAATTAATCTAAAGTCTATGGGGTTTAGAGGATTTATGATATCTGAAGGTATAGCAGAGGTTTCGACGGGGAACGAGATCATTAATCCTATAGTAGTAAAAATTATGGAGGCAACAAATCCAAAGATTGGCCCGGCGAGGCCAACATCAAATAAATCATTTCTGGATTTGATCGGGGTTTTTTGTGAAATAAAAGCACCAAATGTCCCATAACCAAATGGAAAGGGTAGAAAATATGGCCAGCTGGCTTTAATACCGTGAATCCTCGATGCAAACATATGTCCCAGTTCATGAATGCCAACAATCCCAATCAAACCAATGGCATACAGGACACTTGTTACGATCGGGTTAAGACCTGGTTCAATTCTTCGTAATACATCCCAGCTCATGAATCCTACGAAGAACACTGATAAAACAGTTAAACCAAAAAGAATGAGTGGAGTAGTTATCTTTTGTTCTGTTTCTTGCATTCTTTTACTAAGGGGAAAAACATATAGCATTGCTCGTGATTCTTGAGTAGGATGAGGTCGGAGAAGGGGGATAAAACCCAGTTTCTTGAGTTCTTGGTTAACTATCTGCATATTTGAAGTTAAATCACTTCGTCGGAGAATTTCATAGGCAGGAATAACCTCTATTTGCAGGGGACTACTGACACTTCTATTAGTTTGAGGCAGTGGCCTGTAAGAAATAGCTGTAACAGTAAAGAAATTATTAATAACTTCATCAATTTGTGAATAGGCCCCGAAACCAATATTGTTAAACATATGATTTTCATGTACTACTCGCAAATGGGGGATTCATAAATGCTTTGATACGAACACCTTTTCCCAGCAGGTTAGCAAGGATCTAAGCAATTAATAGAAACAGAATGATAGATTCAACTAAATATTTTCATTGTGTGTACTAATTCAACTACAAAGATTAGTAAAATTAATTTGGATCTAATGCTGAATAATTATCTCTTAGACGGATATGCGAAATTCATTACTGGGAAAAGATTCCGGAGCAATGATATCAAGCAATTTTAGATCCTTTTTTGATTTTAAACATTTTTTAACCTGAATTTTCCAGAATTTTCTGATTTTAAGAAAGTTAAGATGTGAAACTGATGTTTCTGTTGGAATTAGGAGTAATTTTCCAATTCGATTAAGAACCATAATTATCTCCTGAGGATTACTCCAACCTGGTAATCTAAGATCCACTAATATCGCAATATACCTTAGATTTGTATGTTGTATTACGGGTTGAATTAGACGGAATACAATGTCTTGGGTATTTTTGAGGATTCTAAATGCACAACCTGACCTAAAACATCTAACATGGACTATTGGATGTTCTCGCCAGTAGATCTGACTGGAATAATTAGGATGGTGACACATTTCAGAAAGAAATTCAATACCAATGTTTTTTACCCGTCCAATTCTCAGTATTGCCTCTATTTGGGCGTCCCGATCAAACGAGAAGTGAAATGGTTCTTTTCTATCAAAAATTATACCAATCAACTTACAGTTCATTCTGTATCTATTGAGAAGTTCAGATGTTAAGACAATTACAGATACATTCCACCGCAAATTAAAAAAGTTCTACGGATAATATCTCCTTGTCTATCATTATTGTTTAGAACAAGGAATTTACGATTCTATCATACTACGTAACTGTGAGCTGAAAGCGAGAACTTTGTTGTAGAGAGAGGGGATTTGTTCATTCTTCTCCCTAAGGCGGTCTTTTGGGAATCCAAAGAACAAGGCTAGTCCACCTTCCATGAATCTTATAATGAAGACGCGAAGGTCGGATTCAACTAATACCGAGGTAGATTTTTCGTTTTTGGAAGCAGCTAATCGTTCAACTACTGCATCGAAAAATTCTTTGACCTCAGGAAGGGTAATATGCTCAAATCTCGAGACTTCCTGTACTTTTGTTAAAGGGGCTCCCTCTTTTGTGAATATCTGTGCCATATCAGCGCCATTGTGG
>JBHLPG010000267.1:0-5587 GCA_048939725.1 Promethearchaeota archaeon
AAAAAAACCTAAAGATAAAAAGAAATATTATTACTGTCCACTTTCCCTGGAACCATATATCAAACATAACTTTCTTGTAGTTATGACTGCTTCTGAGATAAGTCTAGAGTTTATTCCTAAATTATTATCTCGTCTTGATGCTCTCTCACCTAAAACTTCTGCGATAGCCCATGTTCGGAGAACTTTATTATATCTTTATGTTGCTATCTATTATTATAAAGAATTCTTTACAAAATGTGAACCTCTGATAGATCAAATGCTACAAAACTCGGATTACATTCCAAACTTTTCGAGTTTTTTGAAGGAAATTCATTTTGATCTTACATTCAAAGAAATTAAAGAACCAAAACATGACACATTACTAGATATTAAACGTGATTTCGTCACGAATATGCTCGAATTAAGTTCAGATATAATCGGAGGAGAAGATGAGTTAATTTCTATTTTCTTAGCTATGTTTCTTGAAAAGAAGCCAGTAACCCAAGATGAAATCATGAAGGTTACAAGAAGTCACAGAACCAAAGTTTCCCAGGCATTATCAAAGATGGAAGAATTAAAGGTCGTTAAGGTAATAAAAAAATCTGGGGATAGGAAGAAATATTACAAAGGAGCTCCAAGTTTAGAAGAGTATGGAGTTGGTAAACTGGGGCGAGTGCAAGGTTATTATGCTCAGATACAAATGATGATGCAAAAAAAGTTTTTACCTGAGTTGGAGAAAATAACTGTATCTAATGAGAAGGAGAAAAAAGAAAAAGATAGACTAAACCAATTTTTTCAAGACAACATTTTCTATTACAATGTTTTTATAAGATTCTCAACTGCTATGCATACAGCAATGCGAGAAGAACTACAAAAAGTCATGATTCGGTTGAAAGACTGATTTTACCATTAAGATGTTTCAGAAATCCCCTTCTTCTAATTTTTTGACCCGTTTCCTCAAATATGCTAACTCTTCTTTCTCCTGTAACCTTTTTTGTTCTTCAGCTTCTCGTTTTGCAATACCAACTTTTCCAATATAAAATATAAAGACACCAAAGAGAAATAAGAATACACCTATTATACAAACAAAACTTGCCACAAAAGTTCCTTCGAAATTAGGATTTAAAAAAGATAAAAGCCCTATAAAAACAAGAATTGGACTCATAAACATTAGCATTAATCCACCCAAAAACCATCTATCATACATATCGTACATTTACCTGACCCCTTTTATCAATGACAATAACCATAAACTAACATCTAAACTTTTCCATAAGAATACTCTTTAATAATTTGACGGTTTTATAATCCAATTGACTGAATATCTTGTCTGCTACTAATTTAATTGTGTGATTGTCGGTTACTCTCATGACAGAAAACTCAAATAATAAGATAAATCTTAATAAGATTGAAAAATTATTAAACACGTCAAGTAGATCTTCGATCTATGACACATTAAGCAGAATTCAGCTTGGGGAAGTGGTAGGGGAAGTAACAGAGAAAAAATTAGGTATTAATCTCAATGGGTTTACCAAACACATCTCTCTCTCTAACGATACTCAAAAAGAACATCCTGTGGAAGAAGAAAGAAAGAAAGCTGTTCCTGAACCAACCTCAACCCCTCCTTCTATAGTACATGATCCACTTTCTTCCCAAAAAGTGTCAATAATCAGTACCACGGAATATCAGATTGGATATGAAGATATTCTCTTAAAAGTGGCAGGTAATGAATTAAAATATATATTAAAGACTGTATTAACAAACAGGCATTCAGAGACGATAAAATGCGATATCGATGGTTCTATTGCGGGAATTATTATACTACCCCCGTTTTTTGACACAAATGACATACAAACCATAATTAATAAGCATGTTTCCGAGCTATGGAGCTATAATGGGCTAGGCCCTATCCCATTTGTACTAGTACTTCTCGAAAACAATATCACGTCTGGAAAGTTGACATTAGGTGAGGTGGAAAAATCTATTAACACTTTTATAGAAAATTTAACCCCCATCACAAGAGGTAATTATGGTTTCGGTGTAAAATACCTTAACATTAAAGAGCTAGATTCTGAAAAGGATCTGAAAAAAATCTTACGCTCATTATCAATTCTGTTAATCTCATATCAACGGTTCAAAAACCGTAAAACAAGTTAAGCAGTATTGTAGGAAACTTTAAGTGGTTTCAAAATTACACTGCTGACATTCTGGTTCCCGCATGAAATAAAGATTGCAGAAAGGTGTTATCTTGGTTCTAGTAAGAGTTTTCCTACTCAATTTTCGACAAGATAGCTTGTATTTTTTTGATTGTAGTTCTTCTAAATTCGCAGGAATTCCTGCTTTATAATAAGGACATCGAGGTGGACATGGTTCGTTCCAATTCTTAAGTGTGAGACAGTACGTGGATATTTCGTCTGATGACATAAGTAGAAATAAACACTGATGGAAAAATTTCTTTGATAGAGCAGTAGCTACCCAGTTCTCTGTCATTTAACTTTCTACCTATAGTTTCAATCTATAGATAAAATTTCATTTAGTTTTTTAATGACCCAATTTTTAATTCTTTAATACACGAAATTGGTTATCACAAGCATACGACTCTTATCAATGAACTTCCTTTAGAGAATACATCTGGAAGGTTTTAATTATTCGATTGTAAGATGTATATAATTAACCAAGCATTACTCACATAAGAGCGAAGAAAGCCCTATACAATGAAATTGAAATAAAGGAGTAAAAGGGCTATATTTTCCAGATTTTAGCAATAAAGTCATTATATTTCTCTAAATCACCTTCAAGTGCCAAATCAAGCGCATCACGTTCAAATTCTAAATAGGAATCCAGATTTCTCATATTAAAGTTATTAATCAAGATTTTTATAGGAATTAAGATGCTTTGAGGTTTATTCGCTAAGTTTTGGCAAAATTCGAGGGTAGTATCTTCTAAAGAGTCCAAAGAACAAACTTTCGTGACCAATCCTATCTGTTCTGCCTTATCTAAGAAGATTCTCTCTGGGATCATTAGAATATTTTTTGCATATCTGTAACCTAGTTTACATAGTGACATTGATAAAGCCCCTGTCGCTGGAAATAAATTGATATCAATCTCTGGTAATGAAAAGAAAGTTTTTGGGTTGTCCCCTGCAATAATAAAATCTGCTGCCAAACATAAGATGGTTCCCCATGCAACAGCAGGTCCTTGAACTTGATTTACAACAGGTTTTTTTGCTTTTAAGATAGTTGTCGTTAAATCTTCCCCATATTTCACAAGTTTAGGCACTTCTTCGGGACTCATTTGTTGAAGCATAGTTAAATCCAGTCCGCCTGAAAATGCCCTATCTCCAGTGGATCGAATACGAATAACATGGACGTTGGAATCGTTATCTGCCTTTTTGACGTGCTTGATGAGTGAGTCAAATTCTTGCATACGCAAAGCATTTCTCTTTTCTGGCCGATTGATAGTTATTGTTGCAATCTTGTCATTCAGATCATATAGAACTGACAGGGAATCACTACCATGTTGGTTATCGAGATTATTCATTTTAAAACACCAAAAATTCGTAAAAATTGATATAGTTCCGTTATTAATATAATTTATTCATCAATAATACCGTTGGAAACTTCCTTTCCCAGGAAATATGGATCTTCTAGTGTCTCATCAGATATTTAATTATTTTCTTCTCATTGAATTTTTGTAACTTTTAAAAGCTAAAAACTCTAATATACTCTGAAATGTATTAATATCTTCGTCTTTTATTGTATAATATACTTCATTTGGCAGATCTTCCGATACTGCGGGTTCTGTTATTATCATTCTATTTGATTTTTTTATTATTTCGACAAATGCCACGGGATTTGTTAATCCAGCTGTTCTTCGGTAATTTTGATAGAAAACTTTAGCAGCAACTTCAGAATCATGATCAGAAAAAAGAATCATGGCACCAGACGATTTATAAAAACGATTATGTAATTTATCTGTGAAGTATTGACTTACTGGTTGTATTAGAACTATTTTCACTTCTTTGTTCAAAATGGTCAATCTAAAGGAGGATACATTCGCTGAAATTATAGAAATATTCTCATATTTAGCTTGCCGTGGGTATTTTTTGGTTAAACCTTGGATGAAATGAGTGGTTTGGCCATCAGGGTGACTTAAGATAGATATCGTTATCGATAAATCGTTCATCAATGATCCAAATTCACTCATATAGTTCTCCACTCGATTCTTAATCTGAAAACGAGCTGAGTTTGAGGATTCAAATTTCATATTAATCTTTTAAATAATTCCTTTTTCCATCTGGATTAAGGATTGGAGAGATAAATTCCCCATAACTAATGGTGAAATAAACCTCTTTCTCTCATGTGTTGATTATAATGCTGGCTAAACAGCAGTAAGTAACGAAAAAATGCTAGCAATAATTGATATAACGATCCAAATGATGAACATATCCTTTTTTCGAAACTTAGAATAATCTATAAGCCCACTAAGGAATATTGCTGAAGCTCCAATGATAAATAATTGAGGGGCGATTACTAATGATATTATACTGATAAGAAGAAGAAGAATTCCTAAGCTAAGCATTTGTATAATTTTGTGGAAAACTTCGAAATCTGTTGGATCTGCAGGAAGCTCTTTGCCATGCTGTTTCCTTGGAAGATCAAAATTCCTAGTAATGAGGTAGAGGAGGTTTGTTGAGGTTTCAAATGTTCCAAAAATGAATCCGAAAAGGCCTATACTGATTAATTGAAAGACGGATAATTGAACATCAAGCATCAGTATCACGAAATTTAATCAATACATTTTTGTTCAATGAGATTGATTTATTATCACCCAAGGTTTAGATGATTCATTTGAGAATCCAGTCTATAACTCGAAGAATATATTGTGCTCTCAAAACATAAATTAACTTCAATTCCTTTATTCATGAAAACGGATATATTCTTTGCCTGAAAATTCTTCAGAAATTCTTAATTGATGATTATCTACCTCAATGACACCATTGAGTCTTAGAACCTTTATATAGTAAGAAATGAGAGACTTACTCTTCCCTGTAAAGAGAGAAAGATCTTTCTGAGAATAGTGGCCACCAGAAAATACTATTAGATCAAGGATACTTCTAATATTTGGATTTCTGCTTAGCGAAAACCATAATTTCTCTTCAACAGACAGCTTTGGATTGCTCAAAAAAAAGTGTTTAGACCGACCAAATTTTAATGATTCTATTTCAGGTTCCCTCGATTCCAGAGAACGGATGTGGTATTGAATTACACCCATAGCAAGATTTGTTGATCGTTGAATTTCGCGTAAATTAATACCTGGGTTATCAGAGATAGTTGCCTTTATGATAGTTCTATTCTTATTTCTTTTCGATTCATGATATTTCGGTTTTTCTAAATATATTGTTCCTATTAATATTAGTAAAGAGTACGATGTTCCTCCTAATATCTCTCCATTAATTATTAAGAATAATGAGGTTCCATAAGTGATATGAGTTTTCACCATTGTTTGCCACTGAAGCAATGAGAAAAAATGGTCAATGTCTGAAAACTGACCTATAATTTCCAATGATATTGTTGTACTTGTACCATGGTTTATTTTTTGAGTAAAA
>JBHLPG010000037.1:0-22510 GCA_048939725.1 Promethearchaeota archaeon
TTATAATCCGAACCTGAAAAATTAATGGTTGATTTTTATATTCATGGAATACCGATTTTTTAGTAGCTGTTTCACCGCTAACACTAGGAAAGTAGGCATTCCACTCTACTATTATTTAAACACGGTTGTTTACTGTTAATATTTGATTACTCCTTCTTTTCAGATCGATACATAACATGTGAAGAGTTCGTATGCTTATAAACCCCTTGTCCCAGTTTTTACCTACAGGGATCCTACTTAGTGCTAGAGATGACTTCACAGATGACAAGTCTTTATTGTTCTTTTTGTGGCAAAATGATCATTGAGTTGGATTCCCAGAAATGTTCTGACTGTGGAGCGGCCTTCTGTGAACAGTGTGCTTCGCAATGGAAAATAAATGGTTCACAAATCAAATGTCCCTGTGGTTCGTCCAATATTAAAAACGGATCTCCTGTACAGAGCCAAAAAAGTGAAAATTTGGAATATATTTTTGATCTGAAACGTTCCCTCAAGCAAGTTGCTTATCGTCCAGTTCTTGTCCTCAAACGAACTGGACATCTCGAATCCAGACTTCGTTCTTTTCGAAAACAATTCTTAATTCCAGGAAATCAAATCGATAAGATTTTCCTTGAGACCAAAAAAATCGAGAATTTCACGTTATCAGAATTTCAAGAATATTCAGCGAAGTTAAACCGATTATATCGTAGTTTAATGGGATTAAATTCTTCTTTTACTGATCATCGTAACTTTTCCTTGCAACTTACTCTTTTCCAGAAACAAATCAACAGCTTTGATCACACTGTACAGGATAAGCTCCAACCAATCCATGATTTGATAGAACAAATGGAGGAAAAATGTGATCAATTTGAAGAAATGGCACGAAACCTTGGACGATGTTTCGATACATTTGTTTTTGTACCAGGAGAATTAGTTATTGGCTATTTTGCTAATATTGAGTTAAGGAATAGTCGGATCCGTAAAACAACTATTGATATTGTTATTACAACAGATCGAATTTTCTTGCTGAAATGGAAAAGATTCAGTGTAAGAGGTCAAAGAGCCAAAATCCATGATGAATTTCCACCAGAAGATCTAATTGATGTTCAAAAATCAAAAATAGGCATATTAAAACGTGATCAGCTTCAAATAACCACCATTAAGCGTGATTACGAGTTACGTACGGATGGATTTACCCTAATGCAGATCTTTGATGGCCTCCAACTTAGCTATTATGGGCGACCTAGTGAAATTTACGTTCATGAACCGTTTCGTGATTGGTCCTCCGAAATTTATCAAGAAAAGGTTCTGTCAGGTCTCAATTTTCATAATAACAAAAATGGAGGTAGTGAAAACTCCAATAAAAGTAAAGACCCTGATTTTGTAACAGGGGTTCTTGATGATCGTCTACGTGACCTTCGTTTACGTAAACTTGCAAATGAAAAAGCCTTACAAGAATTAAAAGAAGGGAGAAAAAAAGTCTCAAGTCGGGATTATTTCGATTTGATCAAACAATTTGAATTAGAATTAGCAAAGATAAATGAGGCTATTACAGAACTTCTTGTTCGAACAGGGAAAACCAATCTATTAGGTTAATACTTGACAAAGAGTATCTAGAATATTTCAAAGATTACTGAGCTCTCTTCGAAAATCTGAAAGCCATCTTGAAGTTTGTAATTCTAATTTTCGTAGTTCATCTTGCTTGAGGAGTTGGCCTGGTTTCTGATGATCCATCCATTTAATCCACTGATCAATATCTTGAGTAACCCAATGATTTGGTCCATACACACGAGAGCTTGTCAAAATAGAGAAGAGCTCATCTAAATATGGAAGAATTCGGTCAACTGTAGCAATAGCTTCCAAACGTAGGAGATCGAGCAATTCTATCGCATTTGCAACAAATTCGGCAGCTATACTCGGTAATTTCTTGATTTGACTATAATCAATTCGATTGTGAGGAGTATCATCAGTTCCTTCAGTCATACGTAATTTTTCTAAACCATAAGGGAATTTCTGGTCAAGCTTTTCTGTTCGAATGAAGTCGTCCAAATCGAAATGTGACTCTGCTAACTTTGCACGAATCGAAACAATCATTGATAATAGATTTTTATGTTGTTTATGGAATATATTTGGATCTAACTCTCCTTGTTCGTATGATCGCGAAAGGAGATCTAAAGTTCCAATATTTGCGAATAGCTGTCCTTCTAATTCCCAACGTTTTGATAAATTAGGAGGAAAAGTCATGTGTCTCATCCTATCTTAAGTATTCTTCTTGTTTTCGAATTAAGTACAGTTCTTTGGTGTATTTCTTGTACAATCGAGAGTATTCAAAAATTGAAATCTCTCCAGCAGCGTAACGATCTTCTAATGATGCTAGTAAATCAGATATAGCTATACGTTCTGTTTCAAGATCATCTCGTTTCGAAAGAGTCGTTTGATCTTGTTTTTTAAGAGGTTGTGCCTGAACTACCTGTTGTGCACGTAATCGTGCCAATTCCTCGTCTCTTTTCTGAATTTGTTGCGTTAGAGAGACTACTTCTGTACGTAAGGCTGAAGTCTCGGCGGAAGTGGTCTGTTTTTCAATCACAGGAGGCGTTTCGGTTAACCGAGCAACTGTGTCGCGAACTGATTTTGCAGCCTCACCACGGGGAGTAGGGGGAACCCTCGACATTAGGTTCTTTAAAGCGATAATAACTTGATAAAGATGAAATTCTGCACGCCAATTATCTAAGATTCTTAATTGGACGAAGCTATCTTCATCAATGTTTGGATGATCCATGTACCCAACAGCTGTTACAACAGGTGGTACATTAGGGAAGTATTCTGGCAGAAAGACTTCGAAAGTAAACATATTCCGTCCCCGACTTGTTGTATAGGTCAATGTTCCTTGCCATCGGGCTAGGGATTCGCCTACAGGATTAAAACCAGAAGCAGCTGAATTAGAATAAACCAGTTGGGCCTCTCTGGCTAAGATAAAGTCTCTATCCATATTTTTATTGGCTCCTTTTTTTAAATTTAAGTTGATAAATTAATCGTGAGTCATCTAATTTAAGTAGATGTTTTTTTTAGATCATGTACCTCTGTAAGAAACCTCTTAAAAAAGCCTCACAATAAGGAACATTAAAAAGCTGTTGGCTTGTTCTAATCTGGAATTTCTCTCATATGATCAGCATAACGGGTATAATAACTTAGTTTTAATTCTTTATGGCCACTATATGCCATAGATTAGTGGTTTTGGTTATAAAAATTCGAATTTAACCTCCAATTTATAATTTATATTTTAGAAATATAATATTTTCATAAATACATATTCAGGGAAGAAATTACTTACCTTTAGGTGATTGTACGGAAGCTAAAAAGTCAATAATCGATTCACCTAATAGTTCAAACGCTTTATCGATATTTTCACCCGATTTTGCACTTGTCTGTAGAAAATAAATCTTAAATCCACGGTATCTCTTTGAGACCTGTGACAACCGAGAAACGAATGCTCGTGCTTTTGATTCAGATACACAGGGCATTCCGACTGAACATAGGTCTTTTTTATTTCCTAATACAATTAATGGTACGGGACCCCTTCCATTATTGCGCCAAAGCTCATTCATCCATTTTACGATGTTCTGGAAACTTTCAGGACGGGTCATGTCAAAAACTACTAGTGCGCCAACCGCTGACGTATAATAAATTTTTCTGACATTTTCAAACCGCGGCTGTCCAGCTAAGTCCCAAATTAGATATTTTATCTGTTTTCCTCCCGTATACACAACATCAGATGCCTTGGCAGCTAAATCAGCCCCTATTGTCATCTGATAATCAACTTTGAATCCCTCTCCTAGATATTGACGTCGAATGGATGTCTTCCCTACAGCGCCATCTCCAATCAATATGACTTTTAGTGTGTGATGTTCTTGAATAAGGGTTGCTTTAGCAGATGCTACAGCACGATCAATAGCTTCCCGTAACTCTGGATTCCTTTGAATATCTCTTTCAGTATTTTGCTTTACAATTTTACCAATTTGAAGAGCTAGTGCACTAACCTTATCTCTGGCAATATGCTTTGAAGTGATGAGCGACACAATAAATATCTCTTCAACAATAAAAAAATGAATTGTTTGAGATTCAAGAGTAAGAACCTCTACTAGTTCTCCCAAGTTATATTGAGTATAATTTTTTATCACATTTGAAATAAAATTCCGAGATTCTTGATAATTTAATTTTGGTAAAAGAGGATATTCGAAAATTAAAATACCACTAAATGAAAAGCATGAAATCAGAAAAATATCTTCAGTCTTACGAGCTAATCCAAATTGCCTAAAATCTTCTAGATGATCTTTTTCGGTTTTCTCAGCCTCAGAATACGCTTCTTCTAAGATGCTTAGGTAATCCTTGCGTCCAGACATGGCATCTTCGAGATCAACACGTATTTTAAGATGAAACTCTTCCATTTCATCTGATCTACCTTCATCAAAGATTTTTTCTTCTAAAGATTTCTTCTTTACTTCCTTTTCATCTTGAGAAACGGGATTTTTATCTTCCATATGTAGAGTTTACTCCGATATTCCTTCGACAAAGGTTTAACGTGTTTTTTCTTGACTATAAATCTTAAGACACTTCATCATCTTAAAGGCTTTATTATTTAATCTTTTATCATGACACCATAATTTGTCTCATCCTCAAAAAGTAGTCTAAAACTTTATGAAGAAAGATGGTTTCATTATTCTCTCTCTGATCTATTAATTATCTACGGAAGGAAAAATATGGGTGAACTTCTAGCTTCTTTAGATGATCAAATAATAATCTTCTTGCAATCTTTCAGCCCGTTACTAGATCCGATATTTGCATTAATCACGCTTTTCGGAGATCAACTCTTTATCGTTGGAATAATTGGTATTCTATTCTTCTGTGTTGATAAAAAACTTGCTTTTCGAGTAGCTCTTTTAACAACTTTTACTGGATTTCTCACAACGTCATTAAAAGGCTTTTTCGGTCTTGAACGACCATATCTAGAATATGAAAGGCTAAATAAAACAGAAATTAAAGGAATAAAGGACATTATTGGACAATTACCAACAGGGTATACCTTTCCTAGTGGCCATTCATCAAACGCTGGGGCTTTTTGGACGTTCCTAACCTCCCGATGGCGTCATCTTGGCTTTTGGGGAGTGGCAGTATTCATGATAATAATGATTCCCCTTTCCCGTTGTTACTTAGGTGTACATTGGCCAACGGATATAATATTTGGTGTCTTACTTGGAATAGCGATTTGTTTACTCTTTGTTTATTTATTACCTAGGATGGAACAATTTGCTGCCAATACCTCTTTTCCTATCCTAGTACTATTATCTATAATAGCTCCGATATTAATGGTGGCAATATCATTCGTAGTTACTAGCTCAGTAGGAAACGATTTTGAGCTTGCTGACACTACATCCTATGGAGGGTTATTAGTAGGTTTATTTATAGGTTATATGTTTGAGGAACGTTTTGTTAATCTAAAGGTAAAAAAGTATCGGGCAAATAAGAAAGTACTTATCTATCGTGGGATTGTGGGTCTCATCATATTCCTAGCTCTATATTTTGGTATGAGTGCAATTTTTGGAATACTGTTTGAAGGATTCCCACTTGATTTAATTGCGAGATTTTGCAGATATGCAATTTTAGCTTTTGTTGGGATTTTTTGTATCCCCTGGTTGTTTGTTATTATTGAAAAAAAATTTTCTTTAGAGCATGAGGGTTCTACACAGTAATGTTTGAATTTAACTCCCAAAAGAAAACAGTTAAGAATAACTGTCTGAAAAGTAATTTAAGCGTAAAGAATGATTAAGATTTTACATTCTTAAGAGAGGAAAAGTATGTCTGAATCCGAATCTCTACTTTGTCCCAATTGTAGTGAAAGAAGTCCAGCAGGCTATATTCTCTGTCCATATTGTGGCTTTGATTTAACAAAGATTGTACGTGCGAGAGAACGGGTTCGTGTTACATTTAGAGAGAAATTTTCGAGGATCTACAGGAGCTTTGTTGATCCTAGGGAAAGTAAACGTCTTTTTAATGAAATTGGTGTTAACCCAGATCGCTTAGGAGCAATAATTGTTCTCTATTTTGTGTCTGTTGGTTTTGGTCTTAGACTTTCCGCACTCTTCGCAAAAGCTGCGACGTCTTCATGGCATGGTTGGGAATTCATGTTCTTCTTTGTTACCCCTTGGATTGTTGCGGTAGCTTTTATCGTTTTAGCTTTATTTGGCTGGTTTATCAGCAGTTTAATAATCTGGTTGATTGCAAAAACCTTAGGTGGCAAAGCTAGCTTTCGAGATACTCAAGGAATTGTTGGCTATTCACTAGGACCTCTCATTCCTGCGTCGATTATCATAAATGTCATAATTACCTTTATAGGACCAGGATTAAGTACGATAACAACAACAAGTTGGACGAACTACTCAATTTTTGAAATATTATACATCCCCTTTTTGATACTTGTGGCCTATCATTGTGGAAATGGAATCCGAACAGCTCATTTATTAAATGAATATTATTCCTATGGTATTGCAGGGGGCCTTACTTTCGTCTACATCGTACTTTTCTTATTACCTAACATTCTTTTAATCTGAAAGAAAGAAAATACGATCTTCGGAGCCATATATTCTAATGAGAGTCCTTTTTCAAATAGGAAATACACAATACCACTGCTAGTCGAGTCTTTATCGATGTTAAACTATTTATGTTAATCTAGGTTAATCACGAATTTCAATGGTGCTGATAAAGTGGGATCAACAATTCGAAAAACTGATCCTGATTCTAAGATGTTTCCGACGTTTTCTTCAGAAGCTGTAATTTTTTGAGTTTGATGGAGTAAAGCCATATTTGAACTTAGATTAAATGAATATCGAAGTTGTGTCATAAAATCATTTAATTTCTGATCAGTCGGAGACCGAATCGGAATCGCCTGAAGTTGATATCGTGGTGAGCACACAATACAGTCTTCTCGACGTTTAAGAGGAACCGAAGTGAATATTCCAGCTTCGCCATCCCAAAACAGATATTCCTCTAATGGAGATAGTTCTAGAAGAATTTTAAGTGTTTCTTGGGCCATGAGGCCACCAATGACAAAGGAGACACTTGACACATAAGGAATATACTCATTTTTCTCTTCTTTGGACTGATTTTCCTTTCTAACCTCTCCGAAGGGGGTACAGGCTTTCTGAAGCTCTTCTTCGGGAATCAAAGACTGGCATTCTAAACAGGGAGTTTTTTGAGGAATGATAACTTGGAGGTTCCCAAGAAAGCTATACATTCCCCCAGATATTAATGGGACTCTAGCTCCCACAGCAAAAGAATTTACCCATCGTCGGGTTTGGAATGTATCAAGGCCATCAAGGATGACATTTGAACTTTCAAGGATATGCCTTGGGGCCTTTTCAATTGGCATAAATAATTCAATAACATTTACTGAAGGGTTTATTTCTTGAATAACTTGGGAGCTAACTTTAACCTTCGGTTTTCCTATATCTCCCACTCTATAGAATAATTGTCTATTTAAATTGCTTAATTCAATGGTGTCCATATCGATTAAAATAAGGGTTCCTACTCCAGCCATTGCTAGTGATATAGCAGCAACACTACCCAGCGCGCCAAGCCCCACAATCGTCACGGTACTTCCTTGTATTTTTTCTTGATCCCAATGCTTAATCAGAAGCTGTCGATTATACCGCTCTCTCATACTATTTCCCAACCACCATCTCTACTCAAGAATTTAAAAGTACTTCACTGAATATAAAAAGTTGGGTAGCTGCTCTGGGGATAGTAGTAGTTGTGTGCAATAAAAGCCTAGGTATCAAGGAACAGTCTAGGTTATCCACCTGTAGTTCGAGTGATCATGTATAATTTATCCATATCTTCGATTCCAGCAGACTTAAGAGTCTCACTTTCGTCAAGTTGCTTTCCCTGAAACACAAGAATTACCGAACGAGCAGGGATGCGTTTTTCTCGAGCTACTCGCTCTTTAATTGCAGCAACGGAGTCAGTTTTTTCGCATGGTAATGTAATTTCTCCGCCCCCAATAGCTTGAACAACATTAATCTGCATAATGAATTCCTTCGTTTGAACTGCTTTGTCTATGTATGTTATTTTCGTCCTTTAAAATATATTGAATGTGGAACCTGAATATGCACCCTCTTCCTTTCGTTAGTCATTCTCTGGATCGATAAATGTGATTCCATGATTATTAATCTCGAACCGTAATGTTTTTGTCGTATGATTAGTCCCCCTCATTTTACTAATTCGTAGTATTCGTATCATTTCCCCACGAACCGAAAGCATGTCTAAATTAATAATCGAATCGGCAATATATTCCTCCCCAAATAAAGAATGATCCATACTACTTGCATGCTCGGATATTGCAACAGTAGTCACATTTAATGCCGCTATATTAGCTAAAAATCCTGTGGTAAGTTTTCTGAGAAATCCAGAATCATTTCCATAATCATAAAACTGAAAAGCGGCTAAAGGGTCTATTACGATCCGTTCGATCTTTTTTTCTTCCACAACTTGACTTATATGGTAAAAAATCTTGTGTAAAAACGTTGGAAGTGATGTCTCATCGTATGGAACTCCTTCAGCTTCAATCATCAATTCAGATTCTTCAGCATATGTTAAACTATCTGGATCCCATAACTCCCAGCCAGATGGAGTGAAATCAAGCATTGAAATTTTTTGAGGTTCCGCAAAAAAACTCGGATCAAAAAAAGAAAATCCACTCGCGTCCCTACGAATAGCCCAGGGTGGCTCTTGCATCGCGACTAATAAACCATTCTCATTGCGGCGAGCTCCTTCAAGCAGAAAATGCAACCCGAAAATGGTCTTACCAGCTCCAGCAGGACCAATTACTAGATTTGTGGTCCCCCTAATAAAACCACCAGAGGTTAAAGCATCTAAATAAGGAATACCAGTTGTTACACGAACTTTTTGCTCAAAAATTTTCTACACACTCTTTTATTAAGACTAAACTTGACCTTGTTTAATCGTGACCTCTTGGTTTCGTCTTAATTTCTTGACCAAATATTTAAATGCCTGTCCAACATTCTCTCCACTCCGAACTCCTCCTGGGTCGGCAGCAACAGTCCCAAAAATGTGATACGGGTTTTCCTTCAATATTTTATCAAAGATGTTGGTTTTAAGGAATTCTGGTGAGAGAGCATTTGGTAAATCCTGTTTATTAGCAATTACAATAATTGGAATTGGGTCAGAAATCAACTCTAGAGCATTCTCTAACCACTGTTCATCATACCTGAAATTTTTCTGAGAACTATCTACAACAAATACTAATCCATCAGCGGTACGTACAAAACGCTCATGATAACGCATATCTAGAAATTTTCGTTGCCCTCCAACATCTATTAATCCAATGACCTTCTTATCGATTACGATATGAGATATACCAAAAGCGATTGTTGGTTTAATACTTCTAGGTGGAGGGTACCCATGTTCTAGATAAAACGCAATCGAAGATTTCCCTACACCACTGGTTCCTAACAAAACCACTGTGTAAAGATCTTTTGAACCGCTTTGCATTCCTAGATTGATCCTTTTGTGATTTCTACTACATAGGTTTCGTGAGAGAGCTGGTTTCTGTAACTTAATTACGAAAACTACGGTATCAATTGATAATCTTAGATATTGACGTTTATAACATCTTCGGAATGCATAGATATCAAATCCAGAGATTATTGCCCAGGGGTCACGAATTTTTTTTTAATAGATTGTATATATAAAACCAAAAGTTAATAGGATTTATGTGAGAAATAATGCCTTTAAAACCTCGAGAAGTCGAGATTGAAACCCTTAAAACACCCAAAGGTGACGTTGTGACTGTAAAAGGCCTTGAAACCACTATCAATACGGTATATTCAGAAATGGCTTTATTAGACGAACACCTCAACCAAATAAACGAATCTCAGAAACAAATCAACCACGCTCTCAACCAAATTAACACTCAATTATCTGAATACAACAAGAAAATCATAGGTTTAGGTGAAACCTTCGCAGAGCTCATTATATATTTATCGAGAATTGAGTCACAACAGCAGCAACGGCAAAAACTTTCAGTGAAAAAGGCGATTAGCGAAAAAGCGGACTTATTAGCATTGAAAGAGGAATTATCAACCATTTTAGAACAATTAAAAGACATTGTGATGGAAGATGAATCCTAAAATCTCGAAAAACATCCGTCTCCGATCTATTCCTGTTGAAAAGGGTTCGGAGAGAAATAAAATTCCTATCCCAAGATTAATTACTTCCTCGGATCGCTCTCTTATCACGGTCCTGAAGCTTAAAGCGAAAAAAACTGGGGAGTGGAATCCTTTTGAGACTGTGAAGTGTGTAATTTGCTGGAAGCCTATTGATATTTATGGTAAAGATGCTAATTCCTATATGGAGTGCCCCCATTGTCATCAAAAAGCGCACCAAGACCATATGCTCCGTTGGTTAGCTCAACACCATAGTTGTCCTTATTGTCGCGGGAAGATGTAATCCCTTGAATCTCGAGATTTTACCTAAAGAACTTCAAAGATTAGTGGTAAAACTTGAAGATCTTATTAATTATCACTATTCCAGCCGATCACGAACATTACCCGTGAAAATTAAGAAACGTAAACAAAATATCATCATTACTTGGAATATTTATCCAGGAGACAAAATTCATCTTGAAGAGTTTTTTCAAACGATTACAAAAACTATTGATAGAAGTTTGAAAGATATAAATGGAGAAATAATCTATTGTTCTCTCACAAATGGAGAAATTCGTGATAGAGGAGTCCAAGAATTTCAAATCCATATGGGGAAAACTTGGGAAATTTATCTTTATGATCCTGAGACCTACATTGCTCTAAGACTCCTTTATGAATCGCGATTATCCTCCCCTCTAGATAAATGGCTTTCTATTGATATTGATGTTATAGTAGAATCAGCATGGTTTGCTTCCTAAAATGGTCTCACTCAAAGGATACTCCAATGTTGTGTGTGTGTCTCGTAATGTACCTTTCCTTCTTTTTCTAACTCCTTAAGGAAAGCTGTCACGGTTGTTTCAGCAACGCCTAATTCCTTGAAAGGTGTCTCCCACGAAAAGCCAAGTATACGTTGGTATTCTTCAGCAACATAGAAAGCTTTAGCTTCACCAGCACTGACCACTAAATCATAAATAGTATCTTTAGTATGCTTATGCTCAAAAGTGAGGTTTTGAATATACAGTTCAACTGGTTTTGGAACAGGACTTTGATGAGCAGGGCAAATTACCTCTGTTTTAAGCTTTCCCACTAGTTCTAGCAACTTCATTCGTTTTTCCGAGCTTCCTGTCCCATCAATGTAGAACGCAGCGGATTGATCGGGGTATATGTTTCCCTCGTCCCCAATAAAAGTACAGCCTCCCCTATAAGCTTGAATTAATATGGAATCAGCAGAATGTCCTCCAGAATTTTGTAAAATGAGCTCCTCACCACCTAGATCAATTGTTTCACTTTTATCAAATGGATGAATGAATTCTTCTTTCACCTTCCCAATTTTTGAGAATAAAGAGGATTTCATAGCTAGACTAAATTTAGAAGGGTAAGGAAATTGTTTTTCTAAAATAAATTTCTTACCCTCTTTTAATGCTTCAACCCCCGATTCATGAAGCCATACTTGAGGTTTAACTTTTTTCATCGAGTCAATCCCTGCCCAATGATCTGGATGTGTATGCGTTAGGATCAGATATCTTATCTCTGAGGGATCACGATCAGCTTTTTTCACAAAGGAAATAATCTCTTTTCCAATAGTACGAGATGGAAGGTCGATAATTGCAATTTTCTCATCACCCAATACAAGGTAACTTGCATATTCCTCACCTTGTTTACCTATATCATCTACTACGCGATAAATTCCTGAAGCCCACTCGACAAAATTAACCATTCTTTTACACCACGATTTGTAAATTTGTATAGTTTACTCTCTTTCTAATCTTCGAATATTTAATGGTTTTCGATGGAGGAGGACATTTTTCGTTCTTAAGTACCAAATACTTAATACAAGGATAATTTTTAAAAGCATCACGAAAAAAAAAGGTTCTAATAATTAACTCATCTTAAGTTTTCCAAGCAAAAATGGTTAAAGTAGAGATGAACTAATCTTGAACATCGATCAATTAATTGACCATAATTTTATTCCCGTTATCGATCCAACAGCTAAGGATTCTCCAGCCGAGAAAGGAGCGAATGCTTTCCTTGCCGAGTATGGCGGAGTAGTGGAAGAAGTAGCTTTAGTATGTAAAAAAGAAGATGGATTGGTGACCTACCGATCTGGAGCCGCTCCCAGTGATCGTAATTATGAGAATTTTTTCACAGATTTTACCGAATTAGCCAATGATCTTGGTCTCCGAACCCATGCCATTGCTTATGCTTTTGGAGATTCCTATCTAGGAATGGATCCAAACTATTCTATTGGTCGTTCCGATGGTACAGTCATTCATGATTATGTCGACCCCTCCATGGAAGGATATTGGAAACATATGAATTTTATTGCACGAGAGGTAGCTAGAAAGCCTATAAGGTCGTTAATCTTACAGGAATTCCTATTCCCCAGACAGGAATACTCATTTGCGCGTAGGAGTATCAGAAAATTCGCTGAAATTTCAGGAGTGAGTTTAGACGTCACTTATCTTGATATCCAAAAAGATCCTGCAATTCAAAGAATGTTTGAAGATTGGAGAGCGGAGCTTATTACTACGGCTTTTCGCGAAGCAACAGAGATGGCTAAAGGAGAAACTCCAGATCTTGATGTAGGTATGATAGTTCCGGTGGATCCAGAAACTGAATGGAATGAGGGGTACATCCGTCATTTCGGGATTAATCTCGATCAAATTATCGAAATTAGTGGTTATATTGTCTACCATCTTATGCCTTATTCACCAATGTATCCTGAACCTGACACCCCTGGTTGGGATATTTTACTACAATCAATTCGAAGTTCCTCTCTTTACGAAGAAAGTGGATACAAAAAAGCGTTATTCATTTGGGGGCTTGAAAATGAAGAAGACGTAGATTGGTTGAACGCTTTGAAACAAGAAGTCAGAGCTGATCATGTTTTTGGACGGTTAGAACATCCCCCAAAATATACAGTAAAGCGAGAAATTCATCGGGGCGTTTGAGAGGAATTCTAAAAACTTAAATCAGTATTCTTGGCTCCAATGAGCATATTTCTTAACATAGTCCGCCGCTTGACTCCTGAAGGCCTCACGATCCCGTTTCCATTGCCGAGACGCTGTAGCATTAAGAGGGTCATCAGGATTAGGGCTGTTCAATAAAAATCGAATTGTTTCCACAATTTGAACCAGACTGTAGGCAGGACTCCATTCTTTTCCTAGAATTCCTACGCAGACCTTCTCCTTAAAGATGTTTACGTGCCAGATTGGTGTTTTAAAACGAACTTTAGGGGGTTCAAACGGGTATTTTCTCGGTATATTGATTTCAATAAAGAAAACACCACCTTCATACAACCCAGAACCTAATATTTCCCCCCGCCAGTGAGTGAGGTTGTTATTCACCGTACGAAAAGTCGGTTGTTCACGAGCAAGCTCTTGAGCTTCAATTGCTAACCTATCTAACCATTCATCCTCAGTAAGCATGATTTAATCCAGCTTTTTACCCAAGTGAGCAGTTTTTCATGAGATTCCCAAGGAGTATGATAAGGTTACAATCATGAAATTGACTTTCTAGGGATCTTGGGAGTCTAAGTTCGTCTAATGGGCTGAATATAATATATAGATAATACAATAAAATTTTTTATATTCATATTAAAGCTGTAACGAAAATACTATTCACCCTTTGAAATGTGCCAACTTCTTGTTGAAAACCTTAGAGATGAATCTGTTCAGCTAATATCCAAGAAAAAGAGGATTAAGAGAATGTCCGAAGCTTATTTAGATGTATTTGAGCGCTTTGTGAAACTTCAAGAATTTATGACCGCAGATGACAAAAAATTCCGCAAGGACCCACGAAAAACGGCACGAATAGCCTCATTGTTAGCCATGGCAAGCTTATACTCCAAATATCCCCTTGATAAACAGTATGCCGTGTATAAGGCTATGATACAGACAATGAAAGAGAAACTACCTAATTTTAAGGCACTAGGTGAGTCAGTGGATGATATTGCGGCAACATTGATCCTCGGGTCAGAAGTAAACAAAACCTTGAAATAATAAAATCTTCAGAGAAACGTTCAACCAACCACGTCTGCTTTAAATCCATTTTTTCAATGGATTTTGGGTGACAAGTTGTTCCTGATTTGGATGCATTTCTACTTCCTTTAGCACAATTTGCGTTTTCTTGGAACCCATCTATTGTCAATAGTCGATCTTTAGGAAGAGGTTTTTTTTTATCAGGGGATCAAGTATTGTTTAGTATCCCCTATTATAGGAAACCGTCAAAGGCTTAATGGAACTCTAGAAAGGATGGAAAAAAAGGATTAAATTCGCCAGATACTTCAAAACAAGAAGCAGAGAGAATTAAATGCGAGGAAAACTTTAATTATTCTGTCCATAAAAAGAAAGCATGTGAGGGGGGAGGGAGGGAGTCCCAACGTCTAGAAAAAAGATTTTTTCGGTTCGTTGGAGCTCCAAGGTTTTCGATTTTCGATTGCGCTGCTGCACTCCTCTCAATGTTCAGCGGCTGTGTATACGATTTTTTGTATTCCTTATATATTTTTTTTCTACGTTATTTCGTAATTACAACTCCGTTATACATTCTATCCCCTTTTCTAGAAGACATATTGAGAGGATCCCCGACAAAACCACTTATTTTTTTATTCTTTGGCTTTTTTTTCTCGAGAGGTTCTTCATTCAGCATTTTATGTTTAAACAACTATAGCGTATTTTTATAGATAAATGCTCTCCTTTCGTTTTCTTCTCCAGGCTAATGAGATTTTGCTTTGTTACAATCGAAAGGCATTTATATCCTCTTTAAGGGAAGGCATTTGAGGCGATAAACAATGTGGGATTGCCAAATGGCTCGCTCAACTTGAGGTTTCTAGTCTTTTTCCACCCTCCCGCTGCTGTTTTCGTCATCTGTTTCCAACTTCGTTGTTGTCTAGTTTTTTCTTATTTAATAGACTAAATTTTTATGGAATCTTTAATTTCCTACAAAATATAGGAAGTGGCACAAATGGAAGATCTTAGGAACAAAAAATATGTTGTATGCCCAGCGTGGCCTTATGTTAATGCGATCCCTCATCTTGGAACAGTTCTCCATCTCTTGGGGGCTGATATTTTCCTTCGTTACTTGAAATTAAGAGGAGCCGACGCGATCTCTGCCACTGGTTCAGATTGTCATGGTACCCCAATTGCGGTAGCTGCTATCGAGGAAGGTGTTACTCCTCAAAAGCTCGTCGATAAGAATCACGAGCGAATTGTTGACCTACTCCAAATCTGGAACATCAATTTGAACTATTCTAAGACCGCAAACCCTTTTCATTACAAATGGGTGCAAGATTTTTATCGTAGATGTAATGATAATGGGTATATTTTTCCCAAAGAAGTCCAACAACTCTATTGTGAACACGATCATCGTTTTCTCCCTGACCGCTTTGTTGAGGGTATCTGTCCTCATTGTGGTGAGGCTGGTGCACGAGGTGATCAGTGTGATGCTCCTGCATGTGGTAAGCCTCTTAGTCCAGTCGAATTAATTGACCCCTATTGTCGAATATGTCGGAATCCACCAATCATCAAAACCACCACGCATTGGTACTTCAACTTTAGTGCTTTTCAAGAAGAACTCGTACGGTACATTCGCCAGAATAATCAATTACCTGAAAATGCTCGTAAATTTTCGGATAATATCTTAACTGAAGGGTTACAAGCTCGATCTCTTACTCGAGATTTAGCGTGGGGTATTCCTGCGGATAAGGCGATTCCTGAAGCCAAAGGTAAAACTATCTATGTATGGTTAGAAGCAGTATTGGGTTATGTTTCTGCCTCTGCGGAACTTGGGGAACGAGAACATAATGATCCTGATTTTTGGAAGAAATATTGGTTAGATCAGGATACACGAACCGTCTTCTTTATTGGTAAGGACAATATTTTCTTTCATACATTACTCTTTCCTGGGCTTCTTTTAGGTACTCAAGATAGCTATGGCAAACCCTTTGTTCTTCCGTACAATGTCAGCACCACAGAATTTCTAATCTTTGAGGAGAAGAAGTTTAGTAAATCCCATGGGATTGGAGTATGGATTGATGATGCTGCTGCCCTTCTTCCAACAGATTATTGGCGATATTATTTAGCTGCCACACGACCTGAGACTAAAGATACCACTTTTACTTGGGAAGAATTCGAACAACGTATTAATATCGATCTCAATGATGTTTTGGGCAATTACATCCATCGTGTTTTTGTTTTACTTCATAAATACTGTGAGGGGAAAATCCCTGAATGTCATCGTCTTGATGACATTGATCGAGGGTTTGTTACGGCTATAAATGGAATTCCTGAAACAGTAGCGGACTTTTTTGACCAATTCGAGTTTAAGAAGGCTGTCGCTTCGATTATTGATTTTGCACGGACTGCAAATACTTATCTAAGTGCCAAGGAACCCTGGAAAATTGTGGAGACCGATTTTACCGCTGTGGAAACGACATTGTATCTTTGTGCTCAGTCTCTTCTCACCTTGAGTATTCTTCTATCACCTATTCTCCCTGAGTCCAGTGAAAAGATCTGGAACACTCTTGATCAAGAGGGAACTGTAGCGGAACAAGAGTTTGAAGAGGCAGGGAAATTAAAACTTCAACCAGGTGGAATAGTTAAAGAATCAACACCCCTGTTCTCAAAAATCGATATAATAGAACTTCAAACACAGCTTAAAACATTAAGAACAAAAGGTCAAATTGACCAAGCGGAGGAACAAACACTGTCAGAGAAAAAATCAGGCACAATTCCATTTGAAGATTTTCAGAAATTAGATATTCGTGTTGGAACCATTTTAGCAGCTGATAAGATTCCCAAAACTAAGAATTTATTGAAACTTAAGGTGGATCTTGGCCCAGAAATTGGCCAACGCCAATTAGTCGCAGGTTTAGCCACTTTTAGAAACGTGGAAGACTTGGTTGGTCAGCGATTAACTGTAATTGTGAACCTAGAACCTGTCACCATCCGTGGAGTTCGTTCCGAGGGAATGTTATTAGCTGCGGTCACAGGTGATAAACTAGGTTTGATAATCCCTGATCAGGATGTCCCCAATGGTACTAAGATTAGTTAGGTTGCCCATAAACTTAAGATTCGCTTTCTAACTCAGAAATACCATTCTACCTTTTCCGCTTATATCAACCTGCTTACTTTTTCCCTTTTTATGTTCATGTAAATACCCTGTAGCTATTAACTGCTTTACACGCTTTCTCACAGTTGGCCTACTAATTTTAAATTCTTCTCCGATGTCTGCATATGATGGTTTAGCCCCCAAATTATTCTGTTGGTAGACAAATCTTAAAATTTCTAAAAATTCATCTGCGATTTTAGCCATAAATCGAGGTTCGATTTGGTAAGCTTCTTTCTCTAAAACACGTAATTCTCGTTCTGATATTGTAACACTATCTATAGACAAAATTACTATTAGATTTTTAAGATAAGTTATCTCTTTTAATTTATAAACAAACTGCATTGCTTTTTCGAGCCCTTCTTTCAAAAACAAGTATTCTAGACGATCAATCAATATCACACTTTTACTTGGGGAACCTTCTACAATAGTGATGAGACGATCGTAGCTATTTTTTTCCGTAAGCCAAAAGAATTCATATTTTCCTTCCATATATGCTCGAAAATCCTTACTTGGAGTTCTAGACGCAACAAACCCTCTATACCCTACAGTAATAAGATCATTAAACACAGTTTTTGATAAAATCGGAGCTTCTTCTTTAATGAGATAAACATTTCCATCCTCTGTTTTAAATTTCAGTAATTGTTTCTTCATTTTTTCTTCTCGATCTTTAATTGTCGATATATCTTCGACCATTAATAGGAAGTTCAGTGGTTCCCCTTTATCATCTCGTAAGAGTGATGTAGTTACCTGAACCCAGAGGGGTCTTTTATTTTTCCTTTGATATCTTTTTTCCGAGCGAAATGAAGGAATTTCGCCATTTACTAACATTTTTACAAGAGTTTTCTCCCGCTCCCAGTATTCTTCAGGAGTAATGTCAAGAGATGTCATCTCCATTAGCTCATCGTCCTGATACCCGAGCATTTGGCAAAAGACTGCATTGATCTCAAAAAATTTGAAGTCTAGGTTCGCTAATGCCATTCCAATAGGAGAATTTTCAAAGATTGAGCGAAACTTCTCTTCATTTTCTCGCAAGACATTCTCCATTTCTTTCCGAGAAGTAATATCTGTGGTAATTAATCCTAGTCCTTCCTCCATTTTAAACGCTTTGATTGATAAGATTTTATCCCCTAATGTTGAATGGTGAAAAATCCTGTCTGCGAGATAAGGTTTTCCTGTTCTTAACACCTCTCTATATTTTTCAAGATTGGCTTCATCCGTGATAAAATTCCTAATATTCTTCCCGATAATTTCCTCTTTATTTGCTCTAGTAGGAAGCATTCCTAAACCTGTCTTATTTATATCAATTAAATTGAATTCAGAATCCCACATTGAGAAAGAATCAGTTGCAGCATTCATAAAACTTCTTAATCTCTCCTCACTCTTACGAAGCGCGTTTTCCATGTCTTTCTGATCAGTAATATCAGTTGCTACTATCCCTAACCCATCTCCGACTTTAAATGCTTTCACAGATAACGTCATGTCTCCATAATTATGAGGTGGGGCCACTCTCTCCACAATAAAAGGAATCCCTGTTTTTAGAACTTCTTTATACCGAAGAATATCTTTGGGAATAGCATGAAATTCTACGATGTTCCTGCCCAGAACTTCGGCCTTCTTAATCCCAGGCAAGAAAGTATTTAACCCTGTTTTATTTACGTCAATCAAATTTAACTCCGAGTCGAAGAGAGAAAATGAGTCCGTTGCTCCATCCATGAAACTTCGCAGCCTTTCTTCGCTTTCTAGTAATGCTTGTTGTGCCAATACTCGATCTGTGATGTCTTCCGCACTACCTTCATAGTATAGAATTGTTCCATCGTTGTCCTTTATTGAACGTGCATTTTCACGAAAATAGATCATAGACCCATCAGGTCGTTCAAGATGGAATTCTAACCCCTTTACTTCTCCTTTTTCTTTAATCTCTTTTAAGAATTGATCTCTTGGATATTTTCGATTAAGAGCTAGTTCATTGGTATCAATGCTTGTCAATTCGTCAAATGAAGATAATCCAACAAGGTTAAGGAATGCAGGATTTGCTGCAAGAAATTTAAGATCAGGTGTGCTGCGATAAAGACCAATCGGGGTGTTCTCAAATAAAGTTCGATATTGTTCCTCGCTTTCATGTACAGCTTTTTCCATTCGCTTTTGTTCAGAAATGTCTCTAATTCCATTAACAAGCTTTAAACCATCCTCATACTCGGTGACTTTTCCTGAGGCCGCAACCCAGATGTAATGGCCATCTTTATGTTTGATTCGATATTCAAAGTTATATATCTGTTTTCCAGCTAACGCTTCCATCTGGATATTAATTGCATTTTCGATATCTTCTGGATGGATGAACTCGATTCCGCTTTTACCGATTACCTCGCTAGGTTGGTAACCAAAGAGCTCAAAAGCCTGGGGACTGACAAAGAGAAACTTTCCTTCTACATCAACTTCCACTACGACATCTGTTAAGTTACTTATTAACTCTCGATGATTTTTTTCACTCTCTCGAAGTTGTTTTTCGATTTTTGTACGTTCGGTAACATCCCGAATAATGGTAAGGACTTGGAAGACTGTCTCATCACGGAAGATGGGGATTTTACGAGTTTCGGTATAATAAACCTTGTCTGCAATAGAAGTAGTATCTTCAGTGACAAGAGTTCGGCCCGATGAGAATACATCCTGGTACTCATCAAGAACTTTATCGGGGAGGAACGGAAATGCTTCTTGGATAGTCTTTCCAACCAAGTCTATTTCAAGATTAAGCTGTTTAAGCCAGGTACTAAACGCAGGATTCGCGAGAATAATCTCTAGATCGCTGTTGATGACGTGGATAGCATCACCCATTGAATTAATTATCATTCTGTACTGGTTCTCTGAAGTTCGTAATGACTCTTCAGCTCGTTTCCTCTCTGTGACATCTCTTGCAATCCCAAGGTATCCAGCGATTTCTCCATTGACAAGTTGGGGAGTTGGTTTTGTTTCTAGAATTACAGTCTCCCCAGACTTAGTAAAGATACGTGTTTCGTATGGTGGGACAGTTTTACCGTCAATTGTGGCCTTAAAGCCCTCCTCTACCACCGTGGTATCGTCGGGATGTACTATCTCCTGAAAATGTTTTCCAATCCATTCATCCCTTGACCACCCAGTTATTTTTTCAAATTCTTGAGTTATTGATGTGATTTTACCATCAGAAGATAGAGTAAATATAATATCACGAATATTATCTAATATGTACTTACTTTGCTCCTCAATAAGGGTTGGAGTGACCAAAAAACCCTCATCTCCACAATTTCTTTCATTAAAAGATGCAGGAGGTGTAAAACTGTTCAAGGTTATAAAGTCTGTTAACAGGCGAGGAGTGTTTTCTAAACCGATAAGGAAAAGAGGAGAAGTTTGAATAGAGAAAAATATTAAAAAATTGAGTGAAAACCTTTCATTAAACCCAAGTTTAAGGAAATTAAATGCCCAAATAATTGATCTGACCTCAAAAGAACAGATTCAAAATGCTATCATTCAGGAGTTAGGTTTCCATGTTTTGCCGCATAAATTTCCTAAAGTTTATATTTATAGAAAGTATACTGATATCATAGGAAGGAACAGTGGGTGAAGTAGGAAAAATATTACTAGTAGCTGAACGATGAAACGAGTACAGCCACGCAAATAAAAACACCCTAAAAGCCTTGGTGATCCAACGAACCGAAAAAATCTTTTTTCCAAACGTTGGGTCACCCTCCCTCCCCCCTCACATGTCTTTTTCTGACGATTGATTTGATTTAATTCTCGTTTTTAGCGTTTCCCTCTTCCTAGAGTTCCTAAGGGGAAAGAGGGATTCCCTCCCTCTCTTGGTTTGTAAAACTTTTTTAATCCCTTTTCTTGTCATTATCTAATTATACAATTAAACCGACACTCTATTGCTTCTTTATTTCTAAACTGAAATGGTGATTAAAATGGCGAAATGGGATCTGATTATTTATGAAGCTCCAGATAAAAAGGAGGTTCGGAATCGTTTTCGGCTTACTAAGAAAACTATGACCGCAGCGGGTCAACATGGTAAGGCGATTATTTTAGAAGACGAAAAGAAAAAAGAATGGCTTCTTAAGACTTTTGCGAATATTATTGATTTTGAGCTGAATGAGATTCAAGATTTAGAGGTTGATCTTAAAGAATCGCCAGAGGATAGTCGTGGGCGGATGCATTTATGGCGTACCTTTAATGAACTTACTGCCTCTCGCTTAGGGCGGCGCCTGCACTTGAATGTTCCCGAAGCTATCATTGTTTGTTCTCAAGAAGTTGCGGATCATCCTCTCACCCAGACTTCATCATTACCTCTGGGTGATGTTATCATTCTGGATGGGGATGAAGAAGGGGAGACTGCTGAAGAATATTATCAGTATTCTGAACGAGAAGCGTATACATTAGAAACTTCCTCTAATTTTGAAAAAATCCTGGCCGATAAAGGGGGTCGTGATGATCCTTCGACTGTCATGGCACTCCTTCTCGAAAAGATCCCCGACACAATTAATCTTGATGAATTTTTAGACTCTTATGAAGACGTGGATGAAGCATTTCAGACTGTTCAACAAATTGACGATGGCTACACTCTTCTCCCCTTTGATATCTGGCTGAATGACCCCGATAGGAATGCAGGGAATTATTTAGTCCAATTTGATGAATCAAAACAAGCCCAAAAAATTTGGGGTATTGATTATGAGATGTGGGCTCTAGGATCCGATATTTGGATGGAGGAGGACGAGATAACTCAAGGTCGAAGCTATTTAACTGCGATAATCCATCCTAAAAGCGATATTTTTGATCCACGAGTTAACCAAACGATTTTTCGAATTAGAGAGTTAAGTGATGAGGCTCTATCTGCCATGACCCGTACTCCTCAACTCGCCTGTAAATTCTTCGAATATCACATTAGTAAGCAACATCTTGACCCTGATGAGCGAATCAAGTTGAAACAAGTCGAAACTAATCTTGAAGACTTTCTCATTGAATCTCGACCTCGTTCCGACAAACTCAGCGAAATTTTGGTTCGACAAATTGGTCTTCCTAAAGATTTCGAAACTTAGGAGAGAAGACCGTCTTTTTTTCCTTTTTTAGTACTTCCCATCAGACGAGGAGGTTCCTTTAACTATTGATACTGAGGCTGAGGCGCCAATGCGAGTTGCTCCAGCTTTTATCATTTCTTCTGCCGCTTCATGAGTTCGGATTCCTCCTGC
>JBHLPG010000268.1:0-5569 GCA_048939725.1 Promethearchaeota archaeon
AGTTAATGGAATAATAAATGCACCTTGCTGTGCTTCACTTTCCCTTATTTGAATCCCAAAACGGTTACTAGCTCCTAAAATTTCTCTTACATAATGCATTCGGTCTATAACTTTTTCTCCCTTACGAAAATTATCTGGATGATATGCCCTAAAATACTGAGGTTCATTCTGAGAGCCTTTGGCAATGATATAGGGGAATCCGTCCCATTTTTTCCACTCAGATTCGGGATTCAATCCCATTTGATTACAGTAGTGTAAAAAAGCGCCAACAGAAGGTGTTTTAGAACGATATTTGTTTGGAGAACGCCGCAATGGCCCCCGTATTGTCAAATCGGGTATCAACTGAGAGACCTGCCCCCTAAGTATATTTCGACAAATATTGAAGATAACTCTCCGAGCTTTTTCTCTCCGTTTAACTGATTGATCTGTTAGGAGTGTCTCAAGAAGCTCTCTCTGAGCTTTTCGAGCTAAGGGGGACCAATCAGACCGAACAGCTTCAAATCCCCTTATTACAATATTGTTTGTTAGCATACTCACATAAGCATATGCTTTCTTCCTCCCTTTTTTCAAGATAATCCGTGAGGCGACATCCTCAAGTTGTAGTTCCAGAAACTCTGGTAATTTCTCGGATAAGAAAGAGCGATAGCTATTAATTACTTCCAATAGGTGTTCTTGAGGTCTTGTTGTGGGAGATTTCTGATATATAATATTGATTGAATTCAGATCAGATAGTATAAATTCAATAAAAATTGAATCAGTATCACCGTATCGAAGGAAAACATCATAAGGTTGATCTTCAGAGAATTCATTAGTCCAAAGTTCAAGCTTGTCACGTAATAATTCCCGCGCGATAGCTGTGATAGAATTTGCAATTATATGGTGATAGAATCTTCCACGAGGATAATTTGAGGCACCTAGAAGTGAATTCGCCATCAATTTTAATGACCCTTGTCTCTTCTCAAGTATATCCAGAAGTTTTTTATGCTTCTTTTTGGTTGATTGTTCTTTAATTGATGTAATTTCTGCTTGTGTCTGATATCGTTGCTTTAAAATTCGGTCCATTAATTCTGCAAGTGCCCCACGCGGTTCTTTCCTGAATCTTCGATCAGAAGGTCGTGATTCAGAATCAGGGATCAGGGTCTCTCCTGAAATGTTATGAGTCCTTACAATATTCGGATATAAAGACCTAAAATCTAATATCGCGACATTTGAAGCCTCATCAACCTGGGGATCTAAGACCCAACCTCCCAAATGAGGATATTTTTTGCTATACTCCTTTCTTGTTTTTAATTCTTCTTGCGTTGGTTTCGAGGGAATAAACATCTCTCGTGAGAAAAGGATTCTCATTAGCTCTAACTCCCCAATATTCCGACTTGTAGACAATATCCCCTCAGGTAAGGGATAACCTGATAAACGACATAATTCGATGGAATTTGATATCCCTAGTTCAGCAGCTAAACGAAATGTGAGAACAGCATCCTTTAAGGAATAATCACGAAAAATTTGAGTATCTTCTACTGACCCATTAATCCCATTCCGCCATAATTCTCCTAGACTTTTTGTTAATTTAACTTTAGATTCTCCTAGTACTTCCTCAGCTACCGAATCAAGTGTTTTTTGTCCACTAATTGGATGAATCCCCCAGGTTTTAGGTAATAAATCCACTACAGCTCGCCCTTTTAAACGGTAACTTTCAACAGGGATATTTGATTTAATTACATCCTTTTGTAACCCTTCAAATAATGCTAACTCACCTAATGTTTTTTTATATCTTGATAATCGTGCAGCCAGATAAGGGATGTCGAAAAATGTCCCATTGAAAGACAATAAAATATCTGGTTTGAGTTGCTTAACTGTATTCAGGAACTCATTTAACAAGCCAAATTCAGCCTTGTCGGTGTCGTTTTCGAGTATAATCACCTTGGAGGCTGGGGTTTCAGCTTCCACTGTACCCCATGCTAACGAGATAGCTGTAATCCTTCGTTTTTTTTCGAGCAATAATTCGTGGATAGTTTCTCCTTCATCATAATCAACCTCGATATCAAACGCAAGAAGGGAGGGTTGATAGTCACTTATCGCTTCAGGGTTTTGGGAAAGATCATTGTATGAAGCTTCTATGACTAAAGTGTTCTTATCTTGGGTGACTATCAATCCTTTCACGGTGATCGGATGTAGCGCCCGTAATCCTCTATCAATTAAAAACCGGCGAGTAAATGGGATATCTGCTTCGTGAACTATAATTCCAGCCTGTTGAATGAATTTTCTAACCTCTGGAACACGATACGGGACTTTTCCAGTTAATTTTGTCACTACTCGAGGAGCTCCGCCAAAATACATTCGCCTTTTACAACTAGCTACTTGGATTAACCAATTTGCTATATTCTCGCTCCCCTTTGCTAATAAGCTCCTTATTTCTTCCTCACCACCTTCAGTATAAAAGTAAGGAAAAAAACCACTGACCCTTACTTCAACTCGCTTGCTATTCGAACGACCCCAAAGACGAAGAAGCGGTTTCTCAATTCCATCTTGAATTTGAATCTCGTAATCCGCATCTAGAAGGATAAACTCAAAGGTTGGTCCCACTACTTTTTGCACCAATAAAGACTATCCTTTGTTCACTTCTATGATTAAACCTTTAAGTTTTGTATTTTATGGCGAGGAAATTAATCACTTCAGCTGCATCTTCGGCAGAATCTGCGGCTTCTTCGATCATGTTAATAACATCCTTAATAGCGTACCATGTCCCATAATGCATTTCTCGAGAAGAAATAAACAAATGCTGGTTCATCATTTGATATAATAAATCCAAATCAGTTTCCCGATCTCTAATCGTACGGTAAACCCCTGAAACGGCATCCAATTTGATCTCAAGGACTTGAAGAACATCGACAGTTGTTCGGACTAATGCTCGTAAGGCAAATGCAGCATCATGTAATTTTTCTTGAATCAACGGAGGTACTTCCTCAATGGGGATAGTTTGAACCCGAAATAATGCTCCTAGTGTTAATCCTGCCACACGATCGAGGCGTCTGGCAATACGCTGAAAATTACTAGCATCAGGAGTTTTGTACAAACTCCGATATGTTTGAACAACTATTGCCTCCAATTGACGATCTGCCTGCACTTCAAGGTCTTTCGCTTGTAAAGAGTATCGTGCTAAACGCTCCTGAAAATTAGTTGTTTCGATCGCATCTTGTTCTAGATAAACTAATATCCCCTTTGTCGCTTGAATTACAGATTTTTCTACCAGTTGAGCATGATCCAAGGTTGTCTGAAACTGAGCCCACCCAGGTCGTGTTTCTCGAACTATAACTAAACTAATTGCACCGATTATTAATAGTAATCCTGCTGTGTGTAAAGGAACACGTAAAACTAAATCTAATCGCTCTTGACGATTTGCGGTATACCAGAGCTGAGCAATTAAACAAGCGAGCATTGGGCCAGAAAAATAACCTAGATCTTTGACTGCACGGTAAATCCCAATGATTATGGGTTTTTGAGCTTCAGGAGAGATATCCACTGAAATTGAAGGTAAAACAGGGTAATAAAGTCCGACACCTATTCCTCCTAATGTTGATAGAATGAATAAAACTGGAAAAGGAGTAATTCCTGCCTGTAGGCCAAAAATAGCTAATGCTTCAATACCTAATCCAAGGAAAGTGGGAACCCTTCTACCAATTTTATCGCTAATATTCCCCGCTAAAGGCATAATAACTGCCCAAGACAAAGTAAAAACTCCTGTAATTAACCCTGTTTCTCTAATCGAGAACCCATAACCATAGGTAGCGCTACTCAGTAGTAGAGGAAGGAAAAGTACAATAATACCATCTACCATTTTACTAATGTGGCCATTAAGGCAGGTAAAGATAACAGTTGGCCTTAATATGAGGTTTCGAAATTTTGGGGATGTCTTGGATGTTTCGATAGGAGTACGAAGCTTTTCTAATTCTTCTTGAGTTCCAGATTTAACAGTTGACCTTACAGCAATAAGAGCAATGAATAATCCGAGAGATGATACAATCGCTGAAAATATAAAAACTTCAGCGGCTTCTGTTATCATGGATATCCAACCAGCCATCACTGCTCCAAAAGAATAACCTCCATAAACTGCTAATTCCATAATCCCCATCCATTGAGCACGTCGGGCAGCGGTACTTATATCAGAGAGATATGTCATGGCACCAGCATAAAGTAATCCTTCACCAGCCCCTAAGATTGAATTTCCAACACCTAAGTACAAAGGATCTCCTCTCGAAAGCAGAAGAGGAATAGCGCCTACTACAAAACACCCAGCACCTAAGAGGATCATTACTTTCGTTCCTATTCTCTGGGTATACACTCCAGTAAAAAGACCAGCCATAGCTTTGAACAGTCCAAATCCTGCAATAGTAAACGCAATAGAGATCCAAGCCCAGTTTGTAAACCATTTCGAAAAATCAAGTTGTTCTTCTGCAAATGTTGATAGAATGGTGCGCTGGACTCCATACGCAGAAGCAATGAAGAAAAGGACACTTAAAATTCCTAGAATTAAGAATATCCGGTTCTTCGCTTTTTCATTGCCAGGTTCTTCCTTAAATCTCTCTTTATCCACCATAAGAAGCGTCTACCTTAAGAAAAAAGTGATTATTTTCCTATATTCTTTCTAAGCTTTATAATGAGTATCCCAAAATAATCCCCGTTTTGAAAGGAACTATAACATAAAAAATCGCATATTATCGCATTATATTATTAGCGCAAGGTCTATATGCTAAGTTATTTGAAAAGAAAGTCTATTTAACCTTCTTCGCTAATTAGAAAAGGGAGAGAAAAAAAGAGGGAAAATTGGATTTATTCTGATTGGACCGTACCTTTCCCTGTATCATAACTTCTGCGAGAAACAATATCGATGAAGCGGACGATTATGAACAATTCAAGTATTCCAACACCAAGCCCTAGAGTAAACAATATGGTGAATATCATGAAATATAACGTATCACCTGTTAAGGGTGGATCCTGTGTTGCAATTACGAATATCCCAGCAAGGAAGGTATAAAAACCAAGAAAGAATGTATACATGATGATTTTTTTGTGATAACTGACCGAGTACCCCAATAACCTTTTCTCTCCAATGATAATGCCTCCTAGTATGTGATTGAACCGAATATAAACATTGTTTAACTTATTGAATCCTTTATGGGGAGTAGTAACTACAACACCGAAAATGCTGCTGATTATTGATATAATACTAGAAACTATTCCAGTTTCGGAAATAATAATCCAAATACCAGCGATTACAACTCCAATAACCCCAATTCCTAAGAATAATCCCAATGGATGTTCAGTGATTAGTCTCACTAAACCAGCCATGATTTCGAAAAGGATTCCCAAGATGTCAAGGATCCCAAAGCGATCTAAAATGACGTTCCCATCTGCATCTCTTTTATCATATCCAATTATCCACAAGATTATTTCCAATATCACTCCAAGAAAACCAGCTATGGCTTCTATAATGGATGTAAGTTCGATATTATCGAAAAAGCTAGCGAGACCTCCCCAATCGAGAAGGTAAACAATAACAACGAATAAAATG
>JBHLPG010000269.1:0-5560 GCA_048939725.1 Promethearchaeota archaeon
ATAAAGAACAGTTGAAATTGCATTATGAACAACAAAAAAGCTTGATTGAAGAAATTAAAACAATGCGAAGAAACTTCCAAACAGAACAAAAACTCACCACGAGGTACAGGAAACAAAGGGATAAATTTAAAGCGGAAAGGCAAGCTCTTCTTGCAAAAACAACCCCTGAAATCGAAACAAGAGATACACAAACAGATTTATTAGAAATGTTGAAAAAACGAAGAGAATTTCTCCGACGACAAGCTCAACGGGCGGATGGTCCTATATTTAAAATATTAACGAAGCCACAATTAGACCAACTCACCTTGGTGGAGTTAAAGTTTCATCTTTATGAGCTAGAATTCATGCAACAAACTAAATCCCTTTCACGTGAGGATGAAGAAATACTTATCGAAGAAATCCAGAGAATAGAAGAGAGAATTGCCCTCTTAGAAAAAAGAAATGAAGCAATGGTTGCAGATTATTTAGGAAATATTCCTGAAACAAAAGAAAAAATTGAACAGGAAATCGCTGAAATTGATAAAAAAATCTCACAGGAAGAAGCTGATAAAAAAGAGATCAATGAAAGAGTTCAACAAATGTACAGTCGTATTAAACCATTGAAGGAGGAAGAGGATAAGGCACATGAAGAATTTGTCAAACATCTTCAGCAGATAGAAGAATTGAAGGTTGTAATCCAAGCAAAACAGGAAGAATTAGATGCTTTAAAAGGAAAAATCGCCAAGGTTAAGAAACTAATTGCGGAAGAGACTCATAAACAGGTATACGGGAAAATTGAAGAAAAAATCGAAGCTCTTCTTAAAAAACGTGATAAAGGAGAACTCACACCGGAGGAACAAGAGTTTCTCATGAGCTATGGTTATGCTCCCTTCTAAGTTTGAATTCTGTTAGATTATATTCTATTCTTTCGAATAATAATGGTTAAAAATCAGGATTTTACTAATTAACCGCCTTACCTTTCGGGGATTAATTGTTTGAATTTAAAACATCTAAAACACTATGATGAGTTTTTTACGTGCGCGTACTGTGCATATTGTGTTAATAATAATGCAGCATGCCCTACCTTTCTTTCAGTACGACACGAGATCGTTACAGGGAGGGGAAAGATGATAACGGCACGAAATCTCGCTCAAGGTGCGTTAAAGAGGGAGGAGGGTTTGGATGCCTTAACAGAAGGTCTTTTTCAATGTACATTCTGTGGTGCGTGTGAACAAGAATGTATTGTAGACATTCCACTGACAGAAGTCTATACTGAATTAAAGGGATTAATTCAAGATCGTTTACCAACAGATACTAAAAAATTATTCTCAAATTTAGAAACAAAGTTTAATATCTATGGAATGGATCAAGGTGACCGAAATTTTTGGAATTTCGATGTTGAAGAAATATATGATAAAATGGTAAATACACCTGCAGAAGTAGGGTATTTCATTGGTTGCGTTGCATCTTATATGGGGAGAGCAGCAGGAGCCCCTGTGGCAATCTTAAAACTAGTGAATCATGCAAATGAAAGAATTTCTATTTTTTCTCCCACAGAGAACTGCTGTGGAAACCCTTTTTTGTTAGGAGGAAGTCTAGAAAAAGCGAAAAACCTCGCAAAACATAATATTGCAGAAATTAAAAAATTAGGAATAAAAACACTATTTGTTTCGTGTGCTGGATGTTACCGCGTATTTAAACAAGAATATCCTAAGTTATTAGGAGAAGAATTACCATTTAAAGTTATAACTCATATGGAATACCTATTAAACCTTATTAAGAAGGAAAAATTGAAATTGCTAAGCCTTACCCAAATAAATGTCTCTTTCAAAGATCCCTGCGAGCTAGGTCGGCATTGTGGTGAGTATGATATTGCACGAGAATTAATCGGCTATCTACCTGGAGTTGAGAACCTAGAATTACCAAACAATCGTGAAAATGCACTTTGTTGTGGAGCAGGTGGATTAGTCAAGTTAAATTACCCCACTATTGCAAAAGATGTTGTCTTAAAGCTCATTCAACAGATGGAAGAGAGTGGAACTGAATTATGTCTGAATGCCTGTCCTTCATGCCAGTTAAATATTGATCAATTTTTACGCGAAAAAAATTCATCAATACTCTCCATTGATATCTCTCAATTAGTTCATAGATTATCACAGAATTATATCAATTCTTTGGTACTGAATCCATAAGGGCTAGGAGTGTTCTATGTTTGCAATCGTCTCTACTGAGAATTATCGCTCTCCAACCAAAATTAACTGTTGATGAATTTAATAACAATTTAAAGGAATATAGAAAACTGTTCAAGGAATTTTCATCTGATTTTAAATCTTCTGATGTTATCTGTTTTCCTGAATATTGGAATGGGATGAGAAAGGGGAGCTATTCTAGAATTATACATGAAACATCAATGAATTTCTTAAAAGAAACAGCAATTCAGCATAAGGTATGGATAATCGGTGGTAGTCATTTAGTAGACAATAATACCTCTTCCTATTCTAACAGAGCACATGTTATTGATCCTTCTGGCCAGTTAATTGGAACGTATGATAAACGCCATCCTTTTGGATATGAACAGGTTCAAGAAATTTCCCCAGGGTACAAAAACTTATTCTGGAAAATAAATGACTGGAAAGTAACGATTCAAATTTGTAGTGATCTCTGGAATACTAAGGATTATTCCTTATTAATAACAGAGGATATTGACCTTGTTTTTTGTCCAATTCTAACTACAATCCCTGACAAGAAGTATACGAATTATGGCCGTTTTATATGGCATAATCTAGCAGTAATTCGTTCGAAAGAAGCAGCGAGTGCTGTCATTGTGAGTGATAGTGCAATGCAACCTATTCGTGAGCCTTATTGGTGTACTGGAGCTAGCTGTATTATTGATCCCTCATGGCGTTTTTCAAATAATGAACGAATAGGAAATAAAATACTATCTTCAATTCCTGATGGAAGTAGGGGAATAGTAAAGGCTACCTTAGATTTAACTAGAATTCGACAACAAAGGCAATACCGAAAAGACATGGGGTTACTCTGAGGAAAAAAAAGAGAGGAGGGGGAATTTTTAGAAAAAAGAAATCGTTATTCCATAAAAGAGAAGGAACAGTCCTATCAATACAACTATCCACATAAATAACCAGTTAAGGCCTGACCATCGGTTTTTATATGTTCTACCATCCTCGGTAACAATTTTCCAAACTGATAACATAGGGGTAGGAACTCTATGATACCATCCATAAGCTTTAACCATCTTGCCTTGTAAGCCAGGCACCCTAAAGAGAGCAAAAATCCAAGATAGAAAACCTAATATGGGACTATAATCCAGTGTGATTAACCCAGTCTTATCCTGAATAACGAGATCTTCGCTCAACCAATAACCTGGTATTCCCCGCCCGACAACACGACCCTCAAAAACAGCTTTCTTACCACGGAGAGGAGAAGCTTCATAATAAGAATTTTTTGTTTGGTCAGTTAAACAATGGACGACTGTAACAGTGTCATCACTATCTATTATCTTTGGATATTTTTCATGGCGTCTCCATTTCCAAATTAATGCAAACAAGAGAAGACCAACACCCATACCAATAGCTGGATCATACAGTGTACCAGTTGATTCTCCAACAAGATAAACAATAAATGCACCAATTATAGGTAGAATGAAGAATAGAAGAGGCGCGACATATGATAGGAAGAGGTCAACTAGAAATTCATCCCAAAGACTCTCTGGAAATTTCACCTCACCAATTCCTGGGAATTCAGGACGAAGACCCCTTTCTTCCTGCATTTTATTTAGAGATTTAATCCTTTTGGCTGGAAGAGGATGAGTAGAAAAGAGTTCAAGAAATCCACCCCATGGATTTGAAAGATCCCATTGGGCAGCTTTTGCGACTGTTTCTTCATTTAAATCATTTACACCGCGTCCGTATGCAGACATTGCCAAGTTCCGTGCTCCACTTACATCAAATATTCCTAAAGAACGCATTCCAGTATTAAAAGCGTTTTGTTTGGAGGCCTGTTTTCTCACAGTTGGGGATAAATTTTCATCCCGCATCCTTTCTTGAGTTGCTGCGTCCTCTTTTACCATCCCATAAGCAATTTTCACCAGAGCCCTAGATAATGCTCCTGGGTCGCCTGTTGCCTCCGCGGAGAAGCTATCTGCATAGTATTCTCGCACCCGAGACAAGAAGAGAACTAGAAAATGGGAAACATAATATGCAATCCAAGCTCCAATAGCAACTACGAGCGCAACTGCACTAACTTTGGCCGCATCATCATCTCTACTAGTACGAGATGATACACGTGCAAAAGTCCAAAGACCTTGGTAAAATGAGTAACAAATCAACGGAATTGCAGCGGCTACGGTCATCCAGATAAAATCTCTATGAATTATATGTCCACATTCATGAGCTACAACAGCTATTTGCTCTGTTTCGTCCAGGTAATTTAATATTCCTTCAGTAATGGCCATTCGTGCTCTTTTTTTTGTATGGCCATAAGTAAAGGCATTAGGATTATTATCGTGGATTATTGCCACCCATTTCAGGGAGAAATTATGAAGTTCCATTTGTTGATGTAGAAAATTCCTGATATGTGTCGGTAATTCATCAACTTGGTATTTAGTAGCTTGATAAACCCAAGAAATAGTTATATCCATAATCCAAGGGGATATCAAGAACTGAAAACCTACAATGATAAAAGCAAAGATAACTGGTAGGAGAATAATTAAATATTCAGAACCAGGAGGAATAAATCCAGATATTGAGATAAAATAAGCTAAAACCATTGCAAGTACGAAGACAATTCCCCAAAGGAACGATAGAATCCAAAATGATCTAAGATAAAGTCTTGCTGGCATTTTTTACACCTTTAGTTTAATCATAATACCACTTAGAATATATTACATATTTAGCATTTTGGGAGGAATAATTACCTCAAATACTTTTAGTTAGCAGAACTCATTTAATTCCCATTATCAGATTAATTTTAGTTACTATAAGGTGATTGCATGCTTTTAGGTATTCAAAACAATCTTCCTACTTTATCAATCCTTTCAAAGAACCAAGTTGAGGAAATCCACCAAGCATCACTCAAGGTCCTAGAGAATACAGGCGTGCGTGTATTATCTCAACAGGCATTGGATATTCTAAAGGAAAATAAATGTAAAATCGATTTGAACAGAGTATTTATCCCCTCTGAACTCATCGAAGACACAATAACCAAATGTCCTTCTTCATTCACTTGGTATAGTGTTCACCCTGATTCTAAAAAACACCTCAAACTAGAACCTGGTAGAGTTAATTACACTATTAGCCATTCTCCGACCCATATTATTGATTTTGATGGAAGTCGCAGAAGGTCAACCTACAAGGATATTGAAGATATGACTCTTCTTGGAGATGCCCTTGAAATGATTCATCTTGGAGGTTCAGGACTTTCTGGAACAGTAGAAGAAATTGAACAGGGATTGGATCTCATGACAGCCGCAGCATATCGTTTTTTTTACGAGGTTAAAAATACAGACAAACCATTATTTGTACCACCAAGCGGGGCAACCCCTGAAGATGGTTTAGAATTT
>JBHLPG010000270.1:0-5549 GCA_048939725.1 Promethearchaeota archaeon
CCTCCCCCAGTACCAGTAAAAAGATAAACATAACCCATTCCAATCGACTTTCCTTTGTTGAATCATAGAAATTTGTATAGATCACAGACTAATTTTTTATGATAATTAATCCTTTCCTTGAGATTGAAGGAAAAATATCAAAGCGCATATCTAGCTTCCACTTAAAATTATAGAAAATAAGAATACAGTAAAACATTCGATATTGGTGAGATTAGAGGTTGTGTGTTAACCCCCCATTAATGGTGGGATTAATATCATGTAGGCTGCAATTACAGCAATCGCAACAATAGCGATAGCGACCAATATCAATATTGGATTTATTTCTCCTTCTTCAGCCATTTATATCATCTCTTCAATGGAGTTTGTGTCTAATTTGTCATTTATATCATTGTATTGTCCTTTATTTTATAGTTTTTGGAAAATATAATAGACCAAGAATTTTACAAAATGCGATTAATTTCATTAATTAGAAATAGATGGAGCCCCGGACGGGATTTGAACCCGCGACCTACTGCTTTCACGCATCTATCAATAACCATAACAAAACGGTTATTATTTAGATGTAATTGTTACGAGGCAGCCGCTCTACCACTGAGCCACCGAGGCATCCACAACTGTTGTTTTAATGATTTGTATATTCCAAAGTTTCAATAATATAGTTTATGTACATTTGAAAAAATATTGCTCTTTGTAGGTATTCGAAGCAGAATCTTTTTTATTTCATCGAACTTAACAATCCAAGTAAATTATGTGGTTTGTGCCCTATATGGAAATGTATTTTGAAGCTAAATTACCTGATGTTCCCGGTGCTTTGATAAAGATATTAAAGCCCATAAGTGAATACAATGCGAATATTACAGAAATCGTTCATATACGGGAACGGCGCCAAGGGAATGTTATTCCTGTTGGATTTTATGTGACGATGGATAGCAAAGACGAGTTCCAATTATTAATTAAAGGGTTAAAGGAACAGGGGTTTGAAATCCTTGGCGTTAAAGACTTAAAATCAGCTTACGAGATCACATATATCCTTATCGGACATGTGTTCGAATCAGATATCACATCAATGATTAAAAAGATATTTTCTATATCGGGGACCATGGTGAAAGATGTTCATGCAAAGATAAGATCAGTTGAAGAGTATTCTACTGTGTCCTTTACGGTCGGGACTGAAAGGAAGGAAAACATCAAAACGATAACAACTGTATTTGATAAACTTGCAAAAGAGCGCAAATTACACCTAATAAGACCCCTTGAATCCAAATAATCCATGAAGGTGATTAGTTTTGAGAGCTGTACTATTAGGTTTTGGTAATGTAGGTCAAGGAACATTAAGATTGATTGTAGAGAAACAAATCGATTTGGAAATCATTGGTATAGCAAATAGCAAAGGAGCAATTGTAGGAAAAATCGATCCTATAAAGACATTAAATAGTGGTATTACAACAGCATCAAGATTCCGTGAAGGAATGTCCGGGTTAGATCTAATTGCAGAAACGGATCCCGAGATGATTATCGAGATGACTCCAACGGATATTGTAGATGGCGGAGTCGGATTGTTACATATGAAGAAGGCATTGACTTCAGGAATTCATGTTGTAACAAGCAATAAGGGCCCCCTAGCATTAGCTTTTCCAGAATTAAAAACCTTGGCAGAAAACAACAACCTACATTTTAGGTATGAGGCAACCGTAGCAGGTGCGATTCCAATTTTTAATTTAAAGCTGCATTGTCTTCCACTCAACAAGGTTGAGCAAGTTCATGGGATATTAAATGGAACCACGAATTACATACTTAACGTAATGGAAGAGCGTGGGGGAGAGATGAGTTTAATCATCAAAGAAGCACAAGAGAAGGGTTACGCCGAAGCAGATCCCCAGGCAGATCTTGAAGGAATCGATGCTGCAATTAAATTGGTGATCATTGCCAACGCTTTGCTCGGAAGGCGAGTTACATTAAAAGATGTATACCGTGAAGGAATAACGAATATTACTCCAGAGGCTTTCTCTTTAGCTTCAGAACATGGAGACACGATAAGATTGGTAGCATCGGCTGATGATGAATTACTTGAAGTAAGACCCAAGACCATCTCGAAAACAAACACTCTTAATATTAGAGGTGCTTTAAACGCCATTATCCTTAGACTGGACACAATCGGAGACTTGACCTTGATAGGCCCCGGAGCTGGTGGTCTAGAAACTGCCAATGCAGTAATTAATGATATTCTTGCTATTACTCACTAAAGGATGGATAATTTAATAAAGAGAATTTGGTGGTTAGGTTCGCATCGCATCAATTGAATTTGTTAATGATTTCTGTTAGATTTTAGCTGTGTGGTGTTATTGTGAAAGTTGCTTTTCAAGGAGAACATGGAGCCTACAGTGAACTTGCTGCAGTTCAGCTTTTTGGTAGGACGATTGAAACCATACCTTGCAAGACCTTCTCTGAAGTTTTTAATATAGTTGAAAAGGGAGATGCACATTACGGATTAATCCCTATCGAAAATTCGCTCGAAGGAAGCATAGGACAAAATTATGATCTATTACTGAAAACCGATCTAAAAGTTAGTGGTGAAACAATCCTAAGGATAGTTCACTGTTTAATAGCAAATAGAGGAGCATTTCTTGATAAAATTAAGAAAGTGTATTCCCATCCACAAGCTTTAGGGCAATGCCGAGAATTCTTGGAAGAGCTAAACATCACGACTATCCCAGTTTATGATACTGCAGGTAGCGTTAAGATGGTAAAAGAATCAGGGGATAAAGATGCAGCTGGGATTGCAAGCGAACTAGCTGCTAACATTTATCATATGAAAATCCTCAAAAAAGGAATCGAAACCAACAAGAATAATTTTACTCGATTCTTTGTGATCTCTAAGAACGAAGCGCTACCAACGGGCGATGACAAGACTTCACTAGTTTTTATGGCCCGTCATGAACCGGGATCATTATACCAAGCCTTAAAGGCCTTTGCTGATAAAAAAATAAATTTAACCAAGTTGGAGTCTCGCCCCATAATTGGAAAACCTTGGGAGTACCGGTTTTATTTAGATTTTATCGGTCATTTAGAGGAGCACCATATAAAGGAGGCTATAAAGGATTTAAGAAAAAATTCAACCTTCGTAAGAGTAATTGGATCTTATCCTAAAGCCAACCATCCCAATCAGAAATGAAATCCGCTACAATCTCGATTCTATACTTTCAATCGTTCGCGAATTACCTGTGCTCGTTTCGTAGCTTTCTCTACAGCCTTCATTAAAGCTTGTCTGATTTGACTCCCTTCGAGTTCAAAAATGGCTTCAATCGTTGTACCACCTGGAGTAGCTACCATGTCCTTAATTTGTACAGGATGCATTAGTGTCTCTAAAGCAAGTTTACCTGTACCCAGTACAGCTTGTGTCGAACTGCGTAAAGCAAGATTTCGAGATAGTCCAACCTTTAAGCCTGCATACATCAAAGCTTCAATTATAATCGATATGTAACCAGGTCCACTACCACTCAAGGCTGTTATTGCATCCATATCTTTTTCTTCAACTTCTTCGCATATTCCAAAATTGGTGAAGATTTGTTTTACTTTTTTCTTATCTTCAGGTGTGACATCCTCATCACAACAATAGGCAGTGAAAGATTCTTGGACCAAAACAGCGATATTAGGCATTGTACGGATAAATTTAGCCTTGGGGACCAGTTTCTTATAAAAGCCCAAAGGTAATGTCGCAGCGGTGGATATAATCAATTTTCCTTCAATTTCATTACTGATCTCCTTAAGAACTGGACCGGCGTTATTTGGCTTTACACAGATGAAAATAATATCGGATTCCTTAGCAGCCTTTCGATTATCAGATGTTATTATTGCGCCGATTTTTTCTAGTTCTTTGGCTTTGTCGATATTTCGTCTAGTAGCAATTATTTTACCGTTGTAATTTTCCTTAAGTAAGGCGCTTACGATTGCTCCGCCAATAACTCCTGCGCCAATTACTGCAATATTATTTTTCATATTAATCACATTTTAGATGAGATGAGTTCAAGTAATGACTACTATTTTGACTCAGATTAGACTCGCAGAGTGACCATGGTTTGCTAATATATCTTTCTTTTATGAGCGACACTGTTTACTTAGATGAGATCAAATTGTTGATGTTCATGAAGAAATTTATTAACTGCAAAAGCCCATAATGCTGCTAACTTTTTCTCTGATCTCCTTGTTTTCTAGTCTCCGCGACTAGATCTGTTAATGCTGCAAAGCCTTTACTGACGTCGTTCATATTTAGGATAAATATCGTATCTGTGAAGCAGCTCAGAGTTTCTTCGATGTTAATACCTTTCCTTGAAATTGCACTTACAAAGTTCAATAAACACCCTGGAGTAGTGACTAGATCCTTTGGACTTCTTAAGATAACAGCGGCTAGTTTTTGTCGTTTATCCAATACGTCTCTTGTGTTAAATTGGGAATAAATCTCACTGTACAAATTTTCATCAAATATCAAGGTGATTGCGGATATACCCTCAACAACATTCAAGAAATCATGAGAAAAGTTCGATACTGTTTCACGGACTTTTTTCAAGTTATTCCTTGTTTTTTCAACTGATATTTTTGCTACATCGGTTCGGAGGTTAATAATACTGTTTGCTAGTACCTTGTTGACATCTCCCCGTTGGGGTTGATAGCTCACCTTTGCACGTTTCACTGCAGTTATTACACTTTCTAGTTTCACTTTTCGACCAATGGTGTCGCTGATTTTTGGCATTATCATTCGGGCTATCGCACTGTAATTCCCATAATCCTTACGTAGAGCATCTTGTAATGGAAGATCATCATCGATGATTGTCTGTACAATTTTAGCAATGGAATTGACCATTTTTGGTCACTTCATTTATTTTTAACATTATGTTGACCAAAAAATATATATAAACTTTTCCACTTCCAAGATAGTCGGATTAACTAAAAAAATCAATTATAAAAATCCGTAACGGTGATAGAAATGAATGAAACGAAGTGTCCGGATTGCGACTCAGACATTGGAGTCCCTAAGGATTGCGTAACTGGTGAAATATTAAGCTGTCCAGATTGTGGACTTGAACTTGAAGTAAAGAAGTTAAGTAACGGGGATATCGAGCTAGTTGAATTAATTATTGAAGGCGAAGATTGGGGAGAGTAGTTCTACAGGAAGTTGGGTGATTAAACTGATATGAGTATTGGAATCCTGTATGAACGTGCTGAAACGGATGAAATGGGTATTAAATTAACAGCAAAGGAACTTGGAATGGATCTGGTTTTTGTTCCTTTTCGGAAAATTGCTCTAAGCATCGATGGAGATCATTATTCTATTCAAAGTAAGGGTAAGAGTTACGCAAAAATAAATACAGATATTGAAGTTATTTTGAACCGATGTCAAAGTAAGAACCGCCGATTACTGGCATCAAATGTCATTGAGAGCTTGGGGAAATACTCAATTAACTCATCTCTTGCTGAGTATACTTGCTTTAGTAAATTAAGAACCATACTTCGTCTATGGCAGGCGGGAGTAAAAACTCCAAAAACTGTTTACA
>JBHLPG010000271.1:0-5374 GCA_048939725.1 Promethearchaeota archaeon
TAGGTCTCAGTAAAGATTTTATATTTTGGTCCTCAATTTTGTATGTATAATAAGAAACTCCTTCTCCTTCTTTGTTTGTGTCCTTTTTAATCAGGATAAACAAGCTTTCAATTTCTTGGTTATAAAACCTCATTAAATTAGATTTAATGTTCTTTACCATTGAAGAAAACTTCTGACTACTCTTTAAGGTTATTGAGTTATTCAACAAAGGTTGAAATATCACAGGAGTTTCGAGATCAATATAAAAAACATCAACGGGCGACTGAATCTCACCACAGACTAATTGAAAACATTCTAAGTTCTTTTGCTGTAGAGCTTTCCAAAATCTTGTAAGATTTTCATCCTGAGAAAGATTTATTAAATTTTTTAAAGGAATTATTGCTTTTAATTCAATCGGTCGCGTAATAAACTCGAAATATCTCTTAGTTTCTTCATTAATTGCCATATCAACTTTGACTGGATATTTCATACGCAAATATAACTCCACTATTATTCTGATTAAACATAATTACCCTTTAAGAGCCTTTTTTACTTCTGATCAGAAATTTCATTAGATTGATAACTTATTCATTAAATAAGCTTACAAGAAGTAAATGTATAAATATTAGTCACCTCAAACAACAAATCAAACTCAAATAACACTATACTGTAAAAAGTTGATCATAATGACCAAATTTTGTGATAAATGTGGTGAAATTGTAAATCCAAACGATCTATTCTGCAATAATTGTGGAGCTCAATTAGACCGTTCAAAAACATGGGCCGTACCAGGAACTCCTATGGCAACCCCAGAGACAAGACCGCCATCAGTCCAAAGAACACAGACTCCGACCCGACCTAGGAAATTCTATCGTAGTAGGGAGGACCGTTGGTTAGCAGGAGTCTGTGGTGGATTAGGAGAATATTTCAATATTGATCCGATACTTATCAGAATTGGTTTTATCTTTATTTCAGTTGTTTATGGTTTCGGTCTCGTTTTGTATATTATATTAGCAATATTTGTGGAAGAAAACCCCCATCAGACTCCAAGACAATACCAAACACAGAGTACTAGAAGATATTAAGAATCAAATCATTCTGAAACATCAAATTTAATTTCTAGAGTGATCTTTTGTATGGTGGGATCCTTTAAGTGAAGACTTTCCACCATACCGATCAAAGAATTCCCAATGAATTGTTGAACAAATTTTTTCGTTCCGACCTTCTTATCATTAACATATAAATTAAATGATTGTATATTTTGCAGATCTTTTCACCTTTAATAGTTTATTTTTGAATAAGAGTAGTATAGTATTTAAATATCTCAGTAGTAATCCTGTTTCACGATCTTGAATAAAAACAGGACTTGTGATTGTTGCATCAAATCTCGCTTTACGGAGTTTCTAAAAACTATAAAATGGGAGAAGTTACTGTTTCTGCTCTCCATGAAATAACATTGGATATTGAACCTGGACTCTTCGTTGTATTACTTGGACCATCAGGTTCAGGTAAAACAACACTACTTAACTTGATTTCAGCTATTGATTTTCCCACATCGGGAAGAATTCATATTGAGAATGTTGACATTACTTTTCTCAATCGTAAACAGAGAGCACAGTTCCGTAGACAAAAGATAGGATTCATTTTCCAATTTTTCAATCTATTATCGACATTGACAGCATTAGAAAATATTGAATTTGCCCTAGACTTAGTTGGTGTTCCAACTCCTGATGGACAATCTTTTAACAAGAAGAAAATTCGTGAGGTAGCTCTAGTTTGGTTGGAAAATGTTGGCTTAAAGGATAGAGTAAATCATTTTCCATCGCAAATGAGCGGGGGAGAACAGCAAAGAATAGCAATTGCTCGAGCCCTCGCAAAAGATCCCCCAATTGTGGTTGCTGATGAACCAACAGGAAACCTTGACTTCAGGACAGGGGTTTCCATCCTTAGTTTAATGAAAAAACTCAATAAACAAACAAAGAAAACATTTATTTTAGCAACACACAATCAACAGATTTCTAAGATTGCGGATCTCGTTTTAACCATGCAAATGGGACAAGTAAGCCACTTTGAACAGCGGGAACCAATAGATGTTGGTAATCTTATTTGGTAGCTTAAATCACATGGATGTCTAATATGAAATTTATTACCCGCATTTGGATGAAAAAGCTTCTAAGAGATCTTTCTCGCCACAAACTCTTAACAGTAGCTTTGATTCTATTATGTTTATTCGGAACTGGATCTTATCTAGCTTTGAGTATGGGATATGAGAATCTTCACTCCTCCTACAAACGAATTTATAAGCAAACGAATTTTGCAGATGCTGAGTTTTCTACTTTCAGCGATAATTACTTTAATATCACAGAATTAGAGGAGGCAGTGTCAAATCTTATTGCAGATTATGAAAAAGAAGTTAAAGCTATAAATTTTCGATTGATAACGGGAACAGGATATAACATAAACAGCTCACAAGGAGGTACCCAAAGACAGTTTTTAGCGGGTGGAAGAGCGATTGGAATTGAATGGCCACAACAGAAAGAGAATCGTGTAAATGATTTGATTTTTACAAGTGGTTCTTACTCTGATTGCTTCTACCAAGAGAATTCTATTTTATTAGAATCACATTTTGCCCAAAAATTCGAAATTAATAAAGGAGACACTCTATCAACAAAGATATTTAATCAGACTCATGATTTTACCGTTCAGGGAGTTATTTTTAGCCCTGAGTATCTTGTTATAATTCCATCAAAACATGATTTTCTTCCCACAAGTGTTTTTGGAATAATTTACTTACCTATTGAAAGATTACAAGCTTACACAAATCTCACAGGACTTGCCAATAATCTAATTGTGAAAATGTATTCAGACATAGATATTCCTACTCGAAATCGCATTATAGAAGAGCTCTCTGATATACTTGATGATTACACACGTGGAGCTTTTGCTCCACCTGTAATGCAAGAAGATCAGATCTCAAATATGGCACTTCGATTGGATTTAGAAATATTTGAAGAAGTAGCACTGACCTTACCTATTGTTGTTTTGAGTGTTGCAGCAGTTTCAATTTATATTACTTTAGGTCGAACTGTTCAAAGTCAAAGACGGAATATTGGTATTGCTTCCTGTTTAGGATATTTCCCGAATGATATTCTTTTTCATTATATCTGCTTTAGTTTAATGATTGGAGGGATAGGCAGTATTTTGGGAACTGGATTTGGAATTATTGTTTCAGGTTTAGTTACTTGGGTATATTCTTACTTTATGAGATTCCCACAAATAATTGAGATTCAAATCCAGCCCCATTTAATAACCATAGCCTTAATAACTGGTTTAGGGATAAGTTTTCTAAGTGGAGCAATTCCCTCTTGGAGTGCAAGTCGTTTATCCCCCCGAAAAGCTCTTCAAGTCATTTCTATTGAAAAAGGTTCACGTACACTTCTGGAAAGAATTTTCATTATGAAATCTATCGGATTACGCCTCGCAATTCCTTTAAGAAACCTTTCTCGTAAAAAAGTGCACACAGGAGCAACAATTATTGCAATCTCTGCTGCGGTTATGATTATAATCGTTTCTTTCGCTTTTATCGATTCGATAACTGCTGGAGTAAATCGACAATTCAATGAAACCTCTCAGTATGATTTGATAGTCAAATATGAAGGAATGAGCTATTTCGATTTGGGAGTAAAGTCTGATGTCACTTATATCCAAAGTTTACCAGGAGTTATAGCTGTTGAACCAGTATTACAACTACCATCGGTGATTACGATTGGTGAAGACCCACAACAACGATCCCAGACTGTTTTAATTACAGCGTGGAATAATTCCAGTCCTGCTACTCATAAATTTCAATGGTCCTCGTCTCAAGATTCTCTTTTACCAAATAACAGCATGGTTGTTTGTTCCGCTCTTGCTCATCAACTCAAGCTAGAAGTTGGTGATAAAATTGAATATCGAGTACCTTTTCTTAAAAATGAGGTTAGGATCGCCTACAACAGAGCGAAAGAAATTTGGAATCAATCATATTTCCTGCATGGAAACTCAACCGAGTTCGCAAGAAATGAAACACTTAAATATCTTGAAAATTTAATAGAACGGAATTCAGAAAGTATTTCCTTCTCTAATAGTGCAAGTGCTACAGACTTTTTAACTGATGACTCTCCTATAATAGTTTCAGGAATTTCGAAAGAAATCTGGGGTAGTATGGTTTATACTACTCTTCAGACTATCACAAATGATGAAAATCTGAATATTACACAATTTAAATCAGGATTAAATATCGATTTAACACCTATAACACAATTAATTCTGAAAGTAGACCAACCTTCTAATATAACTCTGTTGGAAGAAATTAAAACATCCATCACACGATTGGAAGGGATAAGATCCATTGAATTTAGTTATGATTTTCATCAAGCAGTTGATATTTTGATGGCAGCATTTAATGCTGTTATCTTGGTATTTTTAGTTTTTGCATGTTTATTAGCTGGAGCTGCTATCTTTACGACAATCTATCTAAGCTTTCAGGAACGACAACAGGAAATTGCAACAATGTTGACTCTTGGACTCTCTGATAGAGAGTTTCTTTCCATATTAACTATAGAAAATCTTATTCAGGGTTTCATAGGTATTCTTCTTGGAATTCCCCCTGGTTTATGGGTCGCAAGCTGGATCTTAGACAATGTCTTGAGGCTTTTCTATTTTGACATATTTATTCTTCCAACAACATGGATATTGATTTGGATAGGTATCATATGTGTTGTGTTGATTTCCCAGGTTCCTGCTTTCTACTATGGAACCAAACTTGATCTAACTGTTGTCACAAGAGAGTTATCATCTTAATAGACTCCAAATCTAACTAAAAACGGCCATCTGATGTCCTTTCTTCATGAATATCTTGTGGAGAGTATGAAATCCAACCTGTTTTGGCATCTCGTCTATCAAAGAGTGGGATATAAGGTTTAATGTCTAAAAGAGGAGTTAAATCTAACATATCTACACCTCGGATTTTGATAATATTTTCAGAGTGATTAATTGAGATTAACTCCACTATAGAGATACCTATTGGATTAGGCCTGAGAGGAGCCCGCGTAGAGAAGACACCACGCTCTTTCTTATCTAAGAACGGAATAACTTTTAGTTTTACTCCTTCTGATTTATGGAAATGGTAAATCAGATGCAAGTGCGAAAATTCTTCTAAATCATTCAGCCCATCAACATATTCAGGAAAAATTTCGATGTAGCCTTCCGCTTTAGAATAATAAGATTGGATTGGAGTGCCTTTTTTTTCTGAAAATGGTGTATGAATGTACCCAATGATTCTAAAATTGATATTTCGGGCTTCTTCCATCATCTATCCTCAATTAGATAATTCGATCAATATCAATTTCATCTGGTT
>JBHLPG010000271.1:5384-5512 GCA_048939725.1 Promethearchaeota archaeon
TCATTCAGCCCATCAACATATTCAGGAAAAATTTCGATGTAGCCTTCCGCTTTGGAATAATAAGATTGGATTGGAGTGCCTTTTTTTTCTGAAAATGGTGTATGAATGTACCCAATGATTCTAAAATT
>JBHLPG010000272.1:0-5496 GCA_048939725.1 Promethearchaeota archaeon
GCAAGGAATTCAAGACAATTTTTTCTATCAACATTTGCTATGAATCTCTCCATCAACACTTTTGTGATTTCAGGCTTTTTATGGGGGTGTGAACCTAGAGGGGGAAGTTGAACATCTTTAAAGATTAAATTTCTTGTCTCTTCACCAAATTCTGTAATCAATCGTGTTGAAAAGTTTGTCATAACCTCTTTTCCATCAATAATTTCAATTGCAGCAATGATTAGCTGATTATTTTTCATATAATGACCAAAACGGACAAGAGTAAGGTAATGATCATATAAATTCTTTTTATTTTCAATTAAATAAGCTGAATAACTATAAACATCGTCGTAAGTCACATCTTTAATTGACTTTTCCTGTTTAGATAGATATTTATCAAAATCAGTAATAATTTCTATAGTTGTATCAATCTTATCAGTATCTAGATTTCTTTTCATCAAGAATTCAATGAATCCATCTATATCCATACAATCACCAAGTAATTTTAAAACTCAAATTAGGTCTTACTCTATAAGCCTAAGGATGTAGGAAATTTTCGCTAACACTTTTTTTTAAGAAGAAATTCAATTGTTTTACTAATAATTTTATTGATATGTGCAATTTTATCTCGCTATTAATAAATTCCGGAGAAATAGTATTTAGAATCACTCTCATTTATTATCATCATTTACTTATTGTTAATTGGATATAATCGTTTTCCCCAACTTTTTTCGTCTTTGAATTTTATCTTTAAGTTGCTTTGGATTTTCAGATTCGAGAATACGAAAGAGAGGGCGGTTATCTTTCACATCGTAAATCTCAAACCTCAATTTTCTACCATACACATTTTTATTTTTGAGGAATTCCTTAATATTAAATCGAATTTACTAAGTCAAGACTTACCACATATACAAGAAGAATTGATTTTTATGTTAAAAGACAAAGAAGATAGAGTCTTATATGAAATAAACAATCTACTCTATGAAATAGGGAAGTTTGAGAAAGGGGAAAAGATCAAACTATTAGGGGATGACCAACATATTTATGATGAAGAAATTTGTTTTAAAGTCGCTAATGGAACAGTAGTTGGATTATCACTTAGATTTTGCGGTTTAAGGCACCTTCCTAAAAGTATAGGGACTCTAGCCAATCTCAAACATCTTTTTATTCATGATAATGAATTAGACGCATTACCAGCCTCAATAGGTCACTTGCAGAACTTGGAAGTACTTGATGCTGCGAATAATAAGCTTGAGCTCATCCCAACCTCCATTGGCAAAATGAAATCGTTAAAATTCTTGTATTTACACAATAACAAGTTAAAGCATCTACCAGAATCAATAAAGGAACTTTCTAATTTAATTTATTTAAATATCAGTGAAAATCAGTTTGAAGAATTATCAGATTCCGTTTGTAAGCTCGAAAGATTAGTAGAATTTCGATTACATGACAATACACTTGTTAAATTACCAGATAATATCGGTGAACTGGAGAATCTTCAAGAATTATATGTTATGAACAATAACCTTAATTCTTTACCAGAAGCTTTTGGCGATCTAAAATCTTTGGTTAAAGTAGATTTCAAAAACAATCAAATCAAGAAAGTTCCTATTAGCTTTGGTACGTTAACTAAACTTACGGAATGCAGTTTTAGAAATAATAGGTTAGAAGATGTGGAATTTCCTATAAGATCAATGATTTCTCTACAAGTATTGGATCTTCGAGCAAATAGACTAAGATCTGTACCAAAAACATTAGAAGATGCTAATAGTCTTAAAAAACTTGATTTACGATGGAATCCAATTAGTATGGAAACCCTTCTGGATTTAGAAAATAAATCCTCAATATTAATATATTATTAAAGGAGAACAGAAACTTAGAAAAATTCAGCTAAAGTTTTTGTAGGTCTCTTTTTTGTTGGTTTTATTGTTTTTGGCCCATTATCCCCTTTACTTGGTAAAGTATCAACAATCCAACTATTCATTTCTCCTTCAAAGGGGTTAAGCATTACTAATAACTCCTCCTGAGTTTTGTCGTGATCAAGCCAAAAATCTGCTTGTTTTCTATTGAAAATGACTGGCATCCTATGAAAAATCTTTTCAACTACTGGATGAGGTTCAGTTGTTAAAACCGCGCATCTATACCTTATCTTACTCTCCTCTTCATTGAGATAGGAATTATATATCCCTGCGATTCCGAATAGTGGCTCTTTTTTCAAAGAGAAATAGTGTGGAATTCTCTCTTTACCCATACGCTCCCATTCAAAAAACCCGTTAGCTAATATCACACAACGCTTTTCAACAAAGGCTTTCCTGAAAAGCTTTTTCTCATGAACAGTTTCACTTCGGGCTTTATATGATTGAAAACCCTCTGTGTACCCCCAATACATTCGAACTAGTTTGTGACCATCTTCATTAACAATCCCAGTTGCTCTGTTTGTTGGTTTCATATTATAATAAGGATAAATCTCAATATTCTCTGTAGAAACACCATAGGTCGATTCAATTTCCTCTTTTGAGGCAAAAAAGGCTAGTCTTGAGGGCATACGATTCTACCTTTTGATCAGAATCATAACTTATCTAATAACAAATTGTTAATATATTGACCTCGTAAGCTCATAGATTTCATCCCACCACCGTGTTTGAACTGCTGGTCTTCACTTGGAACATCTAACTCATCTTTTAGACGACTCATAAGTTTCTCTTTTTGAACTATATCGGAATACGATGTTGATAACACGAATTTAACATCATCAAACTGATTCTGTTCTATGTAATCAAAAAGCCAGTTTTCAGCGCCTGAATTTTTCCAGAATCTGCCAATAATTGCTCCAGAAGGCAATTTAGTTACTTGCTTTATGTTGTAGTTTCGGATCGGTTCATCAAAGCGAATTATCCCATAGAAAGCTGACAATATAACACAATCGAAATCATCATCCCTTTTGAGTGAGGACCACGCTTCTTCAGTTACTTTTGAAAAAGTTCTTCCCTTATATCTTAAATATGCTGGAAGAAATTCTTCTTCGTCGGTTGGCTCAAGATTGGAATGTGTATCTGGCCCCTCCGAAAAACCGAGTTCTTTTAGAAGACTACTTCTTGCATTTAGGAGTTCCCGTTGACTTTTTTCACTTATCGAGTTATAGAATGTTTTACTTGGCTTCTCGAAAATAAAATTCTCTTTACTTTTACTCTTGGATGAAGCAGTAACAATTAAAGTTCCCATGAATAGACGCTCTCGTTTTATGTTAAAAATTTTAGTTTGTGTTTTCCGTTATACTATTCTGTCACAATTTTACGGCTTCTTTCTCTGCTTCAATAAAATAGTCATAAATCGCATTAATTGTCCGTTTATCGGTCGTCATTATTCCTGCTTCAAAGTTATGGTTTTCTGAATGAAAGGTTCCGTTCATTGAATGAACAATAGCCATTTCCTCAATCAACCAAATTTTAGCATGGATTTTATTATCAATGAAAACTTGAATGTTCTTTTTGCGTGATAATTCTTCTAGTGTTGGATCAGCTAATGTTTTTATACTTGGAAGGTATCCTTTTTTGTTCCTAGTGAACATCTTTGTCTTTATATGGGTTGGAATATTGAGAATCGAATTTAATAGATGTCCACGTCCCAGAAAAGGACACATTACGTAAACTGACTTTTTTGCATAAGAAGGAAGTAACACCAACGCGGTTCTCAATTCATGGCCTTCTAAAAACTTAATTGAATCTCCATCACGGATATTAGGCAGTTCTAGATTCATTTAACACACCAGGAACGGAATATAATTCATTAATAAGTTCATCATGGAAATTACTAATAATAATCTTTTCATGATTTTTAAGCGTTATACTTGCGTGTGGAGACTCTATTGTCTAGTAAGACGATATATCTTCTTTTCAGGCTGTAGATCAAGCACTTCCCACATTAAATGTCGTATTACTTTCAAATTGGTTTCCACATGCTCATATAGCTTATCAAAAGTATAGGAGGAACCATTTGGTGCCATTGCAAGAGGCAAAATTAACTGATCAGCAAGCTGCTCATCCACAGTTGCTTGGTTCTGTATTTCCTTTTGTGTTGAGACGAAAGAATGAATATCGTATTTATACCTGAAATGATTGCTGATCGAAGTATTCATGTATTTCCCTTACAATTTCACCCTCAAACTTGGCTACCATGCAAACTGGAACTCGAAATGACTTTTTTGAATGAGCATATGTTCCAGAAACTATTCCTTCAGCACAAACCCAATTATTTTGACCGAAAATATTCGTCATTTCAAAGCTGACATCTGGGATTCCTTTGATGAATTCCTCGTTATTTTCTCGTATTGCCTTGCGACCTTTTAGAGGTTCTTTTAGGGAGGGAACGTAATCCAGAGTATCTTCATCGAAGTATTTTGTCCATTCATCCATATCTCTGCTATTGAAAGCCATATACATTGTCTGAACTAAATCAACATAATTCTTATTAGTCGTTTGAATCACCATTTAACATATCACTACATTTACTACTATTTACTGATAATTTTCTAAGATATTTTCTTTGATTTTCGTTAAGAACTTAAATTTTAGAAAAAACTCTTCTGAAGGTTCAGAAGATAGGCCTTAAATAATCAAAATCGTTTATTTTCTATTCATCTTCACAAAGCAGGTTCTTTTTGTACCACTGCCGATCATTCTGTCTGATACTATTCACACGGCATTTGTTGGCGATCAAAAGCGGAATATAAAAGGTTTTATTTTCTCGAAAGACGATATATCTTCTCCTCGGGCTGTAGGTCAAGCACTTCCCCCATTAAATGTCTTATTACTTTCAAATTGGTTTCCACATGCTCATATAGTTTATCAAAAGTATAAGAGGACCCACTTGGAGCCATTGCAAGTGGTAAAATTAACTGATCCGCAAGCTGTTCATCTACTGTCGCTGGATTCTGTAATTCTTTTTGTGTCATTCTTGCAGTTTCTTTTCCAATATCTTCTGGAGTACTACTTTGACTACCAACCATTGCTAATCCTTTAAGTGAATTCCCTTCATACTTTATGATTGAACTACATGCGTATCCTGGGTTATCTGCCTCAGCATAACCAGCTAATTCCTTGCTAGGTTGTAAAATAGATCGAAATCCATTTAATTGTTTTTGGGCAGTTTGTTGTGATCGTAATGAAGCTGCAGCATTACTAATGACTTCTATACTTTTGACTTCACCAGTTGAGAGGATTATTTTGGTGAAAGGAATGGGTTCAAACATAATCCTTCCTTGTGCTCCTCCCTTAGGAAAAAAACCTGGTTTAAGAAGTTGGATATGCATTCTTACCCCAAATAATTCGAATATTGGTTTATTTACAAGAAGTAAGATATCGAAGTTTGGACTGTGCGCCACATGGGTCCCTCCACCTTCAAATTCAAAAGCTAATGGTTTCTTTGACGCGAAAACATAATTAGAGAGTATCTGTATTATTAAAGATACAGCAGCAGCAGACGGTACCTGTAACTTGGGTAGCACATCCATTGGTGGAG
>JBHLPG010000273.1:0-5440 GCA_048939725.1 Promethearchaeota archaeon
TCTCATTATGATCTACTTAAATGACATTAGAACGTCCCCTTCATTGGTCTTGTAGCTAATTTCTTTCAAAAAAAGAAATGTATTTTATTCCAATGCTTAAAAGGGTTAGAATGTCCTGATATTAGTTGTGATTGGCTTTGATCACTAATTTATTCTTACAGAATTTCAAAGGATTCGGTTACCCTGGTCAGAATATCCCAATGAATCGGATTACGTTATTATTTGGTGCTAATAGCGCAGGGAAGACTTCTATTATCCAATCTCTTCTATTACTAAACCAAACGATAACTGAAACTACAGATCCTAGCACAGTGTTACTACCAAATGGTAATCTGATATCTTTGGGAAGTTTCAGAGAATTTGTTCACAAACACGAGATAAATCGAGAAATAAAAATTGGAATCGAATCTGAACATGGAAATAAAATGTGTTTCTCTTTTCGCTTACACAATAACCTCATGAAAATGTCTGGTTTCGAAGGTACAGCTAAGCAATGGTTAAGCAATGTTTCAAAAATACGAAACTGGGAAAACATACGTTTTCGTGGAGAATCCATAGGAAAAAATCAATATAATATGAATTACATTAATTACGTAGAAAAATTTGATGGTTTACTTAATGAATCTAGTTTTCTTGAGGGCCTGATTGAAGAAGTTAAAAAACGAAAAGAATTTACTGAACGTACAATTAAATTACTAGCAGGAGAGATAACTCAAGTAGATAAAATGAAGTCAAAAGAAGAGGAGGATAAGGATGCTTATTCTAGCAAGATGATGAATCTTTTAGTAACAAATATTTTTAAGTCAATAAAGGAAGGAGGGGAAACCAAACCTCAAAATGAATTCAGAAATTTAATCTCATATTTATCACCAAGAGATTTTCAATTCACAACAGATTTATTAAAATTAACAACAAGTAAAAATCTTATACAAATCTTTAATGATGTAATAACTACAATTCAGGAGAAAAAAATAAGCAGCATGTTGGATTTCGAAGAAAAGTTAACTATTGGTAATCTTTTGATGTTAAAATCAAATTCTACCCTTCAACAAGGAAAATCTGAGCAAACCAAAAAGGTACAAAGAGATCAAATTAAAAAATTGATTTTTACATCAATTTTCCGTGAGTACTTCAATATCCCATCAATGAGGAAAAATATTGAGTATACTAGCAAGAAGATTAACCATCAACTGGCTAGAATTTTATTCTTAGGTCCTCTACGACGGGAACCTGAGAGATACTACTTTTTCTCGGGGAATGTTCCAACTGATGTTGGTAAAAAAGGGGATAAAACTGCTGAATCTCTATTTTATTCGGAAAATTTACAGACAGCTGTTAATGATAAACTAAAAGAATTAGGAATCGATTACCATATAAATGTAACACCAATTTCCGAAGATACTAAAGATATCTTTAGTGTACGATTATTGGATCAGACATTGAAAACTGATGTAAGTATTTCAGAAGTTGGATTCGGTATAAGTCAAATCTTACCAATAATTGTACAATCATATCTATCTACGGATAATATTATCTGTATTGAGCAACCCGAAATACACATTCATCCAAAGTTGCAAACAGAACTTGCACAGTTATTCTATGAAAGAGTAAGCGAGAATAAACAGCTTCAATATATTATTGAAACACACAGTGAGCATGTAATTCTGCGCTTTCAGAAGCTAATACGAAAACGGCAACTAGATCCTTCAGATATATCCGTCATTTACGTCATGAAAGAGAGGGAAGGAATAACTTGCACCCCACTTCAATTGGATGAAAGGGGTGATTTTATCGATCCCTGGCCTGAAGGTTTCTTCGCAGAAGCGTTTCAAGAAAGGTTTGGTTAAGAAGAAATGCGATTCCACTCCTTTTCGCTTTCTCCTAGCTGTTTTGTCAATAACTTTTCCTTGGAAGCTACTATTAAGATATTAAGTCTTTTATTCCATAATGCACTGCTATTCAATCATCAAGATTTATTTGGTAAAACAATAAGAAGTTCAATTGTAAACTTAGATCATAACCGGGTGAAGGATCTTGAGCTGTTATTATTAATGTATCATAAAGAAAAACGAATCGTGGAAGTATTAGAAGGAGAAGAATTTGATTTTAATTCCCTTTGTGAACTGAACATCTTTCTTTTTAAACAAGGCATCAACATTCTTTTTTCAAATGAGAGCTTGACATCAGATGAAACAACAACATGTGGAAATTCGTGTTTTATGAGTAAGGAATCAAAAAAGGATATTTACGAATACGTGGAAGACTTTCCAATCCCTCCTTCGCAAGAAACTCGGTTAGGGATGCATCATGATATTGAAGTGGTGAAGAGGAATATCTATTGCCCTCAATTTGTTGGAACCCCTATATTACGTATAGTGGACCCTTTTATTGGTAGAGAATTGTTTAATCTGGTTGAATTGAATACCGATAGCTGGAAAACTGAAAGTCATTGGATTTACTCACTAACAGAAATTTTTAACCTTTTTAAAGAACATTCCATTTTCAAATTGAAGAATTTTTTGATTTATACAGCAGTTAGGATTGATGAAGAAGAAAAAGCATTAGAATCAGCTTTGAGATTCAAGAAACATTTTCTTACAAGTGCTGAAGTTGATGTAAAATTCTTCTTTTATATATATGAAAGAGCTTTCAATCCTCCAGATGAGTTTCCACACGATAGATATTTACTTACAAATAATGTAGGAGTCAATATTGGTATAGGCTTAGATACTTTTGATCCAGAAAACAATCGGGCAAGACGAGAAACTCAAGTAACTCTAGTTGGAAATGAAACAGTAGCTTCAGTCCTATCGCAGCTAAGAAATCTACCCATAGGCACAATTCAAGGCAAGAAAAGCCGAATATTAAGAAGAGAAGTCATTAAATAGTTAATTAATGAAAATCAGTGACATTAAAAATTCTGTACTCCACAATTAGGACAGAAAATCTCATTGGATGAAATTCTTCTCCCACAATTAAAGCAAAACTGAATTTCACTTACCTCACCTAATTCTTGGCGTGGTCTAACACTTTGACTCTGATAACTTGGTTGATATTGATCCAAAATCCTTCTTCTTTGGGATCTTACGCTTAATACAAGGAAAATACCTACTATTGTGGCCACTCCTAGAAAGAGAAAAAAAACAATTACCCCCATTATACCAAAGCCAAGAAAAGTGAATTCGTCTGAACTGACTGGATATTGAGGATCCTCCAAGGTTTCAAAAGCGATTTCTAGCCTAGATGCGGAATAATATCCGTTCTCACTAGAAGCAATTAGAATTTCCCCATTGTTATTGAAAGGTTCAAGTCGAAAATAAAAAACTCCATTTTCCCTCACATCATGTGCTGCACTTAATGAACACTCATATCGTCCAAGTTTATTTACTGTCCCGGCACTAACCAGTGTTTCCTCACCAGAATTCGGTTTATTTGCCCAGTTAATTAACCTCTCTTCAAAATAGAAAGTTTGCCAAACTCTAAAAGTGAAAGAATGGTCATTGGTAACTAAGGAGGTTACATTAAGGTTTAAAATTACTCTTAAGACCCCTCCAGTTAGAGGCAGGTCTTTTACTCTGAAAGCTAAATAGGTATAATGTACATTTGATGTAGAATCATTAGAGCTGACTTTCAAATCTGTAGTATTACCAAAATTGATATTCGGATTGGAGGATGCAACATATGCGTCATAAGTACAAGTAATGATTAAATTACGTTCAATTAGGGGATTACAGGTAATCGGAATAGTACCTAGTAGAGGTAAGGTAACTAAAAATACCAAGAATCCTCTTTTTTTCATCATTTCACCAAGACAGTTTTAGGGAATGACCCTTGATTTAAGATTCCATCTGATGTTTCTTAAAATTTTGCTTAGTAGAACAGAGCAAAAAAAACTGTCGAATGAATAAAAAAATTCAATCACATGCTTGATCACTCTTTACGGCGGCAAGTTGACAAGATTTACAGTAGATTTCGCCACTGCTTGTCTCTATGATACACTTCTCACAGAAATTCCCTTTACAAAAAGCGCAATTATAACTCGGTTTCCTGTTTTTGCACCATTCACATAGTTCAATATGATGTTCTTGGTTCATCATTTATTCTAAATTTGGATTTGGCTTTTAATCTTTCACTCAAAATAGTCATTCACACAGAATATAATAGAAAAAAATTTATTCTGGAAGTTATATTCTGGACTGACGTCAAGAAGCTATACTAATACGAAATAAGTCACAACAAAATAAGGAATGAGAAAAATGGAAAAATGGATGGAAATCGGTAAAGCATTAGAAGAGCTCCTAAGACCTCAAACATATCCTCTGGCAGTGAAATTTGTCAAGGATGATTCCGAATTCCCTGAAAGAACGAGAAGACCTGAACAGAAAATTGCTATTTGTCAAGCATTATCCTTCTGTCGCAAATATGGCTGGACTATGGGAATAACAGAAGAAGATAGTGGTTGTCCTGGAGCTAGTTTAACTTATGGTTGGAGTACACCCATTGATCAGTCACAGCTTGCTCAATTCTTCCATTTTGCTGGGTATGCTTCAGAAGAAATAGCAGCACAAAGAATTGTAGAAAATTTGGATCGTCTAGAACCAGGAAAATATGGAGGAGTAGTAGTATCGCCCCTAACGCGTACAAAAGTTGTCCCTGATGTGATATTGGTATATGGAAATCCAGCACAGATTATGCGATTACTTCAAGGTACAATGAATAAGGAGGGTAGAAAATTAAAGACTGAATTATCTGGGATCATGGCATCCTGTACAGCAGGAATAATACGGACTTTTAATACTGCTGAATGTCAACTTGTAGTGCCTGGAAATGGGGATCGGGTTTTTGCAGCTACTCAAGATGATGAATTAGTATTTACAATACCACCAACAAAAGTCGAAGATATCGTTAATGGGATGAAACAACAACGTTTTGCTAAATATCCCATTCCTGTTACTCTACAGATTCCTCCACCGTTCCCTCTTTAATCAGCTTTAAGGAAGTAGAGAACTATGTCTGAAGATCAAAACTCTGAAATAAAAACGAAGTTTGATGATGCAGTATTACGAGCCAGTAATTTACCAAATCAGCCACCTGAAGTATTGCTTGAAATGTATGGCCTCTATAAACAAGCTCTCGTGGGAGATGTGACTGGTAAAAGACCATGACGAGTGAAAATTAAAGCACGATACAAATATGACTCTTGGGCTTCAAGAAAAGGAATGTCGCAAGAAGAAGCAATGAAATTATATGTTGAATTAATTGAGAAACTTGAAAGCACCTAGCTTGGAGAAATATTGATTGAATATTGAAGATGAAATTAAGAACTCTCAAAAGGAACTGATCACGCTCAGACGAGATTTCCATAAGCATCCTGAGCTTGGTCTTGAAGAATTCCGAACATCAGACATAATCGCGGAATATCTTGAAGCATTAGGTATCG